>JAZNVE010000106.1:0-2770 GCA_045592665.1 Acutalibacteraceae bacterium | reverse complement strand
CCCGAACACGGTAGTTAAGCTCATCAGTGCTGACAATACTTGGCTGGAAGCGGCCCGGGAAGATAAGGCGATGCCGACACAACATTAACCGTAGCAAAAGCTGCGGTTTTTATTTTTTCTTTTTTGAGATTTTCTATTGATATTTCATTGCTGAATATAATATAATAATTATTGACAATAATAACAGTCAGCAGACATCAGCTGCTGTCAGGGGTGAATTTATGGAAAAGAGAAGCGGCAACGTTATTTTTATGCCGGATATAGAATACCGCGCTTGGGTCAACGATAACCGTACCCTGCTTGAGGAAATACTCAAAACAGGCAAGGTTTCAACACTGTGGCTCGCAAAAGACAACAACAAGGCTCATCTCGTAAGATATTTCAAGGAATGCGGCTACGTTATAACAATTGACTAAAAGGAGAAAATCAAAATGAAGGAAAAAACCAAGAAGCTTATAAAGACAGTAAAGATACTCGTTAAGGTGGGCAAGATTGCCGCAACAGCCGCAACGGTCGCTATGGCGGTCTACACCCTCATACCCAAGTATGAGAAGATAGAGGGCGTGGATACCGACGTGCTTGTTTCGGGCAAAGAGGTTGCATAAAACAATCGCAGGGGCGGCCATTGGCCGTCCGTTTTTTTGTACGCGGGCGGGGTGAGGCGTAATGGGAAGGTCGGTTCCGCCGATACAGATTGCCTTGTAGGGGTCGACCCCTACAGAATGTGCGGATAAACAAGACAGAGAGGGTAACCGGTTTCAATTTAAACTAAACATATATTTCAGAAAAATCATTGCATTTTGTGTTTTATTGTGGTAAATTATTCTTGCGACATAAAATTAAAAATTACACAGAGAATACATTGGTAAAAGTGCATTCTCTTATTTAACTATATCTGTGTAATGATTGTTAATTTTGTGTCGCAGCAAATGAGATGCATTTTTCGGTGCGTCTCAATGGCGCACTTTTTTATATTTAAGGAGGAGAACAAAATGAAGAAAACCAAATTATTATTAACGTTTCTTACCATACTTATCGCAATATTTGCTATAAATATTGCCGTATCAGCTACCTCAGAAATATACACCTGTGAAAATCACTTAGATGCCGATAACAATACTTTTTGCGATGTTTGCGATAATTATTTATCAGAGGTAATCGAAACAGGAAGATGCGGAGATTCAGTAAACTACACTTGGTATGCTGATGGCACTGTAATCATTAGCGGAGAAGGTCCCATGTGGGACTGCATAAACGGAAGATCCTCTCCATTCAAATCTCATGTAAGCGGAAAAACGGCAAGAAAAATAATCATAGAAAATAATGTCACTACAATCGGTTTTGGTTATTTTGCTTATCCTTGCAGTGTAAAAACTATCATTTTAAGCAAGGATATTAAAACTATTAGAGAGGCCGCCTTTCAGAACATAAACTTGGAAAGTATATATTTTTCAGGTTCTGCAGAGGAGTGGAAAAACATCACAATAGAAAAATATAATGAAGATTTAACAAACTTATCTGTAAATTATAATTACTGTCTCTCCTCGAAATCAACTGAACATAAAAATAAAACAATATATACTCAACAAAATGCAACATGCACTAACATTGGATTTACTGAAGGCACTTACTGTTCTGATTGCGAAATCTGGCTTATCGGTCACAAAGTTATTCCCGCAACAGGGCATTCATACACAACCGTAATCACTCCTGCCGACCTTACTGCCGACGGTAAAATCGAAACCAAGTGTTCAACTTGCGGTGTTGTTGAAAACAGCGAAACTATCGCTAAAATCTCCTCCGTCACCCTCTCCAAGACCAACTACATCTACGACGGCAAAAATAAAACCCCCAAGGTAACAGTTAAGGATGCCAACGGAAAAACGCTCACAAAAAATGTTGACTACAAACTTTCCGTTGCTTCAAAGAGAAGCGGTATTGGAAGATACACTGTAAAAGTAACCTTCATCGGTAATTATTCAGGCTCAAAGAGTGTATACTTCTACATCAAGCCCGGCAAGCCTGCAACAGTTAAATCAGCTTCACAGACAACAAGCTCTGTTAAGCTCACATGGTCAGCAGTTCCCGGTGCGGCAGGCTACACAGTTTATCGCTACAGTCCCTCAAAGAAGGCATATGTCAAGGCAGGCACAACAGAAGGTACATCCTACACGGTAAAGAGCCTCTATGCAGGCACAAAATATACCTTCAGAGTAGTTTCCTACGGTAAAACTTCCGCAGGTAAGGTTTACGACAGCGATAGCTACACACTTCTCAAGACTGCCACCAAAACAAAAACACCCACACTTTCAAAGGTAACTGCATCCTCTACAAAGGGTAAGGCTTATGTTTACCATTCAGATGTCAGTGGTGAAACAGGCTACACTGTTTACTATTCAACCAAGAAGGACAGTGGCTTCAAGAAGTATGCAAATTTCAAGGCTGACACAACAAGATGTGACATTACCAACCTCACAAGCGGCAAAACCTACTACTTCAAGGTCAGAACATACATTACAACCGATAGCGGTTACGTATACTCCGCATGGAGTACTGTAAAGAGCGTAAAGGTTAAATAAAGCTTACGGGCAGAGGACAAGATAAAACCTCTGCCCGTTTGTTGCCTCTTTAGCTTGGCTCCCTTGAAAGGTAACCCCCTATCGGCGGCGCAGCCCTTTCCCTTCAGCCCCACCCCGCCCGCGTACGGAAACGGACCCCCAATGGGCGCCCCAGACTGATGACAAAGTTCATTCTGAAAGGAGTGAGCTTT
>JAZNVE010000105.1:0-8809 GCA_045592665.1 Acutalibacteraceae bacterium | reverse complement strand
CTCTGGGGTTACCGGGACGACAAGCATCTGCAAATGCGCTTTCTGAAAGGAACTGAACATCCTCATCCTTAAGAATTCCCTTAAGGTCTTTGGGGATACCAACTTTTTCTGCAAGAGCGGCAACTGCTTCTACCGCAGCCTTTCTTGCATCCTCAATTGTCATAGCTTCCGTGCCTTCAACACCCATAGCCTTAGCTATATCACGGTATTTATCACCTGTACAAGGAGCATTGTATTCCATAATAGAAGGAAGAAGAATTGCGTTTGCAACTCCGTGTGGTGTATCATAAAGAGCACCAAGACCGTGTGCCATACTGTGAACAATACCAAGACCTACGTTTGAGAAGCCCTGACCTGCAATATACTGAGCGAGAGCCATACCCTCTCTACCCTCTTCGGTGTTCTCACAAGCACCGGGAAGATGCTTCGCAATAAGTTCAATTGCCTTAAGGTGGAACATATTGGTCATTTCCCAAGCACCCTTGGTGATGTAACCCTCAATAGCGTGAGTGAGTGCATCCATACCAGTTGAAGCAGTAAGACCATTGGGCATTGTAACTGTCATATCGGGGTCAACAACTGCAACCTCGGGAATATCGTGAACGTCAACGCAAACGAATTTACGTTTCTTTTCTACGTCAGTAATAACGTAGTTAATTGTAACTTCTGCGGCAGTACCTGCGGTAGTAGGAACTGCAATTGTAAATACTGCGTGATTTTTAGTAGGAGCAACACCCTCAAGACTTCTTACATCTGCAAATTCGGGGTTTTCGATAATAATCCCGATAGCCTTTGCGGTATCCATTGATGAACCGCCACCGATAGCAACGATACTGTCCGCTCCGCTTACTTTGAAAGCCTCAACACCCGCAAGAACATTTTCAATTGTGGGGTTAGCCTTGATTTCACTGAACACTGTATAGGGGAAACCCGCTTTATCCAAAAGGTCGGTAACCTTCGCACTAACGCCGAATTTAATAAGGTCGGGGTCTGCGCAAACGAAAGCCTTTTTGAAGCCTCGGCTTTGAAGTTCGGGAACTATATTTTCAATAGCGCCCTTACCGTGATATGAAATTGTGTTTAATACAATACGATTTGCCATAGCAAATACCTCCTTGATTACGGACTTTGTCCTATTTCGAAATTATTATACATCAAAACTTTTGATAAATCATTAACAATGATAAAATTTGTTTATTTTCCCGTAAATTTCGGAAGGTTTGCCAAATTTCCGAACCAAAACCCTTGCAAAATTACTATTGTTTTAGATTTTCGGTAGTGCTATACTGTAAAAAATAACAAAAACAACTTTTTTGTTGCTTTTAATTTAGGAGTAGATTATGGATACACCTGATATTCTTTTGCAAAAAGCAGATGAAATTACAGAAAAATTAAAAATTAAATATCCTGAGCTTGCGCCATTTTTTAAAGGTTGCTTTTTAAACACCATAGAAACAACCGTCACAAAATTGGACGACGAAGGATATTTTGTAATTACGGGCGACATTCCCGCAATGTGGTTGCGTGACAGTACCGCCCAGCTCACCCACTACATACGCTACGCAAATCAGGATGAAAACCTTAAAGAAATTATCAGGAGCGTCATTGCACGACAGGTAGAATTTGTGTGCCTTGACCCTTATGCAAATGCTTTTAACGCAGTACCGAATTCTCACGCGGAACAGGATGAAACTGATTTTTATGACGGTATGATATGGGAAAGAAAGTACGAAGTTGACTCGCTTTGTGCCCCCATATATCTTGCCCATAAATATTATACAGAAACCGCGGACGACTCGATTTTCACTGAGAAATTCCGCGAAATGATTTATAAAATAGTTGAAGTTTTCAAAAAAGAGCAAAACCATTTTCAAAGTTCAACATATTTTTTCAACCGTCAAAATTGTCCTCAGACTGATACTCTGCCAAACAACGGAAATGGCAACGAGGTTTCATACACGGGTATGACCTGGTCCGGCTTCAGGCCTTCCGACGACAGATGCGTTTACGGTTACCTTGTACCCTCCAATATGATGGCGGTATGTGCTCTTAAAAAGGCAGCGGAACTGGCTAATTTGGGTTATGAGGATAATAAATTAGAGAGCGAATGTCGTTCACTTGCATTTGACATTGACGACGGTATTAAAGAACACGCAATATATGAACACCCGAAGTTCGGTAGTATTTACGCATACGAGGTTGACGGCAGAGGAAACATCATACTTATGGACGATGCAAACTCACCCAGTCTTTTGTCTGCCCCATACTTAGGCTATTGTGCTAAGGATAACGAAATCTATCAGAATACACGTAATTTTATTCTTTCAATAAGCAATCCATGGTATTTTGAGGGTAAGGTTGCAAAAGGTGTTGGCAGTCCTCATACGGGCACAAATAAAATATGGCATATAGCACTCACAATGCAGGCTCTTACTTCATCATCAAAAGATGAAATTGAAAATTGCCTTAAAATGATTGCAAACTCCCACGCAGGAACTTTTCTTATGCATGAATCCTTTGACAAGGATGATGATACAGTTTTCACAAGACCTTGGTTTGCCTGGGCAAACAGCTTGTTTGCAGAGCTTTTAATAAGACTCACTGAAGAAAACTCATAATAAAAAGCAACACACGGAACCCAACGTGTTCCGTGTGTTGCTTTTTGCTTAAACTATAAACATTCAATTACTTAACAAATTCACGATAAATTGCATCAAGTGTTTTGATGTAATCATCCTCTGAAATACCAACAATAATATTGAGCTCACTCGAACCCTGGTCAATCATTTTTATGTTGATATCATTTTCTGCAATTGCTTTGAAGATACGGCTTGCAGTACCCTTTGAACCTGCCATACCTCTACCAACAACTGCTACAAGAGCGATACCGCCGTTAACGGTAACATTATCTGCTTTCGTTCTTCTTTTAATATCATTTATAATGGCATCCTTATGGGGAAGAAAATCATTGTCGTTAACAACAACTGACATTGTATCAATACCTGAAGGAAGATGTTCGAAGCAAAGGTTGTAATTTTCAAGAATTTCAAGAACATTTCTGCCGAAGCCCACTTCGGAATTCATCATATCCTTTTCAATAGCGATAACCGAGAAGCCCTTTTTTCCTGCAATACCCGTAATAACGGTATCAACCTTGTTGCTTTCAACAGAGGAAACAATCATTGTACCGCTGTCAGCAGGTGAATTGGTATTGCGGATGTTAATAGGGATACCCATTTCACGAACGGGGAATATCGCGTCCTCGTGCATAACGGTTGCGCCCATATATGAAAGTTCACGAAGCTCGCTATATGTGATTACGGGAATAACTGCAGGATTTTCAACGCACCTGGGGTCTGCCATAAGCATACCTGAAACATCGGTCCAGTTTTCATAAATATCTGCTTTAATCGCCCTTGCAACGATTGAGCCTGTAATGTCACTACCGCCACGAGAGAAGGTTTTAATTGTACCGTTGGGCATTACACCGTAGAAACCGGGAATAACTGCTCGTTCGTGTTTTTCGAGGATAGCAGAAAGCTCATCGTTGGTTTTTTCAGTATCAAGAGTACCGTTTTCTTTAAAGAAGATACCGTCCTCAGCATCAATAAAATCGTAGCCGATGTAATTTGCAAGAACGATTGAGTTAAGGTACTCACCGCGACTTGCAATATAGTCACGACCTGCGTGGTGTACGATGGCATTTTTGATTCTGTCGAATTCGGGCTGAAGCCAGAGCTTGATACCCAAGTCTTTAATAATCCCGTTGTAGCGGTCTTCAATAAGCTTGAATGCATCATCGATGGGTTGATTCTTTTTAACAAGCTTGTAGCAATCGTATAGCATATCAGTAACTTTAATATCATCAGAAAATCTTTTACCTGGAGCTGAAGCAACAACATATCTGCGCTCGGGCTCCGCTTTAATAATAGCGGCAACCTTTCTGAACTGTTCTGCATCTGCAAGTGAACTGCCACCGAATTTAAGAACTTTTACCATAATTCATTCTCCTAAATTTAATTTGGGATACTAACATCATTCTAATACCAGTATATACTAACATCCTGAATTTGACTTCGCAAGATTTTTTTGCATAATGAAGAAAAGTTCTGTTTATTATATAGTTTTTACAAATCAAAAAACAACTTCTTGTGCAAAAACACAAGAAGTTGTCTGTTATTCGGAGTTTAGAAAACATCATAAAACACTGTTGTCTTTTTGGGGAATGCCCTTAAAAAATCAACACAATCAGTTTTAATTTTTACATTGGTAATATACGACATTTCATCAAGAGTAAGACCCTCTCTTCCGAGAACAATTCTTGATACAGCAGGAATATCCATCGCAATATCAAACTCCGTTGAAACATCCTTCTTAACAGTACCTTTTCCACCCTCATATATTACGGTAAAAATACCGTTATTTTTATCTATCTGATTGTCAGTTATTTTAATTGAAAAACAACCCTTTTCATTAGGATATTGAGTGTCCTCAAGTATTTTTTTAACATCAAGGATTCTTGCCGCACCCTCGTAGGTGTACACACGATTTACAAGTCTGTTTTCGTCCTTAATAACCTCAAAAACAGGTGATGCAACGGACAATTTATCAAAATTCACACTATCGTAATTACCGTCGTAAATTCTAACAAAACCAAGAAGATTAAGAAGCGCTGTTTTGTTGCTAAACAATAACTCGGAAATGTTAACCGTGCGCCCGCTTCTGTTGAGAGTAAAGGTTACGTAACCCTTTGCATCGTCACGATTTACGAAGTATGTATAAAGGCAACTTTTATAAGGGGTAAAACAAAAGCTTTCGTAATTGTCACGTGCGAACATCATATTTTGCTTCTTAGCAATTTCTGTGTAGATATCTTTGATGATTTCCTTATGTTCATTCCTTGCAAGGGTAACCTCATTAAACCTTTCGATGTTTTCGAAGGCTTTAAATGAACACTGAGCGTGAACACACCTCAAAATTACTTCGTAGCCGAATTTTCTGTAATATTCAATGGAAAACGGATACAGTATACTTACAACGGCGCCTTCATTTATCGCGTGTTCAAACGCCGTATTAAAAACAGCTCGCACACCGCCCATACGACGGTATTCGGGTTTGGAAGCGACACCGCCCACAGCGGCACAACCTATTTTATTGCCACAATAAAAATTGTGTTTAAAGCCACATTCCATTTGTGAAATAAGTGTTTTGCCATCGTTTATAAAAGCACCGAAATTATCAACGCCTTCCTCAAAGGTAGTTTCCTCCGCGTTATAAACATACGCGCTTGCGGAAACCTCAGAGAACTGCTCATAATCATCTAATGTAAGTTTACGGACAACCATATAAAATCCCTCACTGTACTAATTCAAAAATCATACATACAAACGGTACAAAAACGAGACCGGGAAGAAGGTTTGCAACCTTTATTTTTGTTACCTTTAAAAGATTAAGTCCCAAAGCCACAATCATTACTGACCCTGCACATACAAGCTCCGCTACTGCGAAATCGCTTAAGAATGAACCCAAAAGCATTGATAGTGCCACAAGTAAGCCCTGGAAAATAAATACAAAAACCGCAGAGCACATAACACCTACACCAAGAGATGCTGCTAACATTGATGATGAAATCAAATCCAAAAGGGATTTTGTATAAATCATCTGGTTATCGCCGGATATACCCGCATTCATTGAGCCTACAATAGTCATAGCGCCCACACAGAAAAGAAGTGATGCGGTAACAAAACCCTGACTGAATGTGGCGGTATCACCTTTATTCCCCTTTGATTCCTGACGTCTGTTCTGTAATTTATCCCCTAATTTTGTAAGCTTACCGTCAATATCTATAAGAGTGCCTATGATAGTACCTAAAACCATTGAAATTATCATTACAAGTTGGTTTTCGCCCTTTATAACACCCGTTATACCAATGGCGAGAGTGCAAAGACCGATTGCACACATAACGCCATTTGTTAATTTTTCGGGCATCTGCTTTTTAAGAAGAAGCCCGATACCGCTTCCTATAAGAACCGTTACGGTATTAACAATTACTCCGCTGAACTTCATTAATATTTCAGGCATTAAAAACATCTCCAAACAAATCCCAGGGATAATCATTCACATCAGGATATGACTTATAACTAAGCTTTTCTTTTGTAACGGGATGATAAAAGCTTATGCAACAGGAATAAAGAGCTATATTCCCTTTTGTTCTGTCACGGCTACCGTATTTTATATCACCCGTAAGTGGCATTTTTCGTGATGCAAACTGCACTCGTATCTGGTGGGTTCTACCCGTATGTAAAAGCACTCTGACAAGTGCTTTTTCGTCATTATTTTTTAAAACTTTATACTCAAGCGACGCCTCTTTGACACCCTTACGTATACGTTTGACTACATAAGAACGGTTTTTTTGAGAGTCTTTGAAGAGTAAATCCTTATATACTCCGCTTTCATTTTCAGGTATACCGTCAGTAACCGCAAGGTACTCTTTAAAAAATCTTCCCTCGGCAATATCCTTTGAGAGAATACCCGCACTTTTTTTGTTGTTTGCAAAAATCATTACACCGCCCACATTTCTGTCAAGACGGTGTAAAAGGTGAAGGGGTTTGCCCGCCCTATCACTCAATAGGCCTATAATCCCCTTTTCACCGTTTTGAGCATTCTCGCTTAAGATGCCCCGTGGCTTAACGCAAACCGTTATATCTTCGTCCTCAAAAAGAATATTCAAATCAATATTATGCATGTAAGTCGTACTTTCTCTTATATTCTTCATAAACGCTCTTAAACTCATCATCACCGTACTTAACACTGTTAAGATAATTGTGAGTATCGAAAGAGTCATTTCGCGCTTCAATAACTGCAACAGCAATATTTGAGCAGTGGTCGGATATTCTTTTACAGTTAGTAAGTAAGTCAGAAAGGACAAAGCCAAGCTCTATTGTACAATCGCCTTTTTGCAAACGCATAATATGGTGAGATTTGATTTCAGCTGTAATACGGTCGATAACTTGTTCAAGAGGCTCAACCCTTGCAGCTAATTCATAGTCATTTTTTTCGTATACAAGGGTTGTAGTTATAATGATTTCCGTAATGGCATCTACCAAAACATTTATCTCTTTAACAGCACTGTCGGAAAACCTGATTTTCTTATCGTGAATTTCCTCGGCAACCTTCTGAAGACCCTTTGCGTGATCACCCAGTCGCTCAAAATCGCCTATTGTGTGAAGCATTCTTGCAACCGTTCTGGCATCATTATTTGAAAGAGATTGCTCGGACATTTTCACAAGATATGTGCCAAGATTATCCTCATAAAGGTCGAGGATTTTTTCATTATCGTGAACTGTTTTTACCGACTCTTTGTCATAGTCTTTTACAAGCTTAAGGGACTCTAAAACTGTATCCTTTGCAAGGAGTGCCATTTTAATGGTGTAGCTGTCGCACTCCATAACGGCAATTGAAGGTGTATTAAGAAGTCTTTCATCAAGATATACCACCTTGCCAACAGAATCCGCACTTTTTTCGTCTCTCTTTTCGGGAATAACCTTTTCGCAAAGCTTTGTAATAAGCTTTGAAAAGGGCATAAGCAACAATAATATAACATTATAAACAGTGTGAATAATAGCAATGCTTACAGGATTTACCGTAATTTCATTGGTGGGAATATCTAAGGCGTTTCTTCCTATAAGATAAACGGGCAAAACTATCAACATACCCAAAACTTTTATGAATATCTGAGAAAATACAACTCTTTTAGCCTTTGCACCGGCACCAATACTCGAAAGAAGACCGGTTATACAAGTACCGATATTCTGACCAAGAATAATGGGCACAGCAATATCGCAGGTGATAACACCCGTAAGTGACAATGCCTGTAAAATACCCACGGATGCAGATGATGACTGTATAACCGCAGTAACAAGAATACCAACAAGCACACCAAGCACAGGGTTGCTGAATTTAACAAACAATTCCCCAAACCAAGGCTTATCTGCCAATGAACCAACGGCATCGGACATAATATCCATACCATAAATAAGCACCGTAAAGCCGATAAAAATTGTACCGAGAGTTTTCTTCTTATCGCTTTTCGCCATCATTGTAAAAGCGGTACCAATGATTGCAAGTATGGGTGAAAAAATCTGGGGTTTGAAAAGTTGTAAAATAAAGGATGATGTTTCACCAATACTTGATAATGATAAAAGCCATGCTGTAACGGTTGTACCTATATTGGCACCGAACAACACCGCGATTGTGCTTTGAAAACTCATAATACCTGAGTTTACAAGACCAACAAGTATAACCGTTGTAGCCGATGAAGACTGTATAATAGCGGTCACAATAAGACCCATAAGCAAGCCGAGAAAAGGCTTGGATGTCATTTTTTCTAAAACAACCTCAAGTTTACTACCCGCTAATTTTCCAAGGCTGTTTGACATAGTACTCATACCAAACATAAAGAAAACAAGACCGGCACATAACCCAATTACCATTTTAAACATTTCCATAAGCATTCTCCTTTTTTGACACTTCATCCGTCAATATTTTATGTTTTAATCCAATTTATCACAATTACGATGTTAACACAAAAAAGTCAATTCATCAATATTATTTTCAAAAAATTTACGCAAAAAAATCACTGTACCGAAGCACAGTGATTTTGTAGAAATTTCAGATTAAAGTTTTGAGAAACCGTGACAGTTTATAAGAGCATCAAGTTTCTTTTTCTCTTTACAAAGAGGACATTCGTGTGAAGGTACACTGAAATATCCGTCAAGGTCGTGAGGATTAAATACGGAGTTCACTTCGT
>JAZNVE010000104.1:0-4497 GCA_045592665.1 Acutalibacteraceae bacterium | reverse complement strand
TGTTGTGGTTCTCGGTTCTGTTTCCACTTTGTTACTGTGGCGTTCTTTGGATTATGATTTCAATAATATTTTTGTTCGCGGCGATGTTACTACCACTAAGGTTGTCACAACTACCGATGTTGCGGAAAATGAATATTCGGGTGAATATGTTTTTCTCGTGAGTGTTACATCGGATGACGGTAAACAAGCGTTGTTTCACAATTTGATTTGTGTTGACCTTTCAGAAAAAACCTTCAGAGTTGTTCCTGTTGACGGTGGTATTACCGATTCCGATACGGGGCTCACATGCGATGCTTTATTGGTGAAAAACGGAGTTAAGTCCCTTGTTGCTTTTTTAAGCAAGCATTATTCAACTGGTATCAATAAGTATGTACTTCTTACCGAATCGGGTTATAAATCCTTTTTCAGAGCAATGGGGGATATAACCGTTAAGGTGTCCGAGGATATTGCTTACGATACAGATGATATGTTCCTTGAGCTTAAACGTGGCGAGAATGTTCTTACTCCGGATAAAACCTATAAGTATATGAAATATCTTTGTGAAACCCTCAGAGGCTACGATAGAGCAAAGGCGAACGCAGAAATTGTTGTTGCGGCATTTAATGCCTATTATACCGCTGATAGGTTCAATTCCGCAGATAACACCTTTTCAATAATTATTGACTACTGTACAACCGATATTACAATTGTTGATTTCACAAATGCAAAAGATGAATTGAAATATCTTATTCCTAAAACATCAAAAGAGAAATTGAAGGTTTTTGTTTCCGATAATATAAGAAGTGAATTAAAGGAGAATACCGATGAGCAAAAATAAAAAGAATGGCAAAAAGGGTTTGTTGGCGACAATTGTAGCACTGGTTGTTGTGTTTGCGGTTGCTGTAAGCGGTTTGGTTGTTGTGTTCTTGTATAATGCTGTGTTGAAGCCGTCAAACTTTAACTATATTGTTCCTGCAAGTGGTGATGGCACGGGCTATTACAGACACAATTATTTTGAATTGAACGAGAGTGAGCAGAAGCTATATTCTGTTATTATGCAAAATATTTACACCCAACCCGAACGCATCGAAGTCCCTGAACTCGTTGAAGGGGATTTAACTAAGGTTTTTAAAGCGATTTCTCTCGACAATCCCGATTTGTTCAATTTGGGCCTTAATTGCTCAATATACACCGAGGGTCTTAAAACATATTTCGAAACCGAGTATATTATCCCTTATGAGGATTACACAGTGAAGCTTCAGGAGGCAAAGGATATAGCATCGGTTATAATTGACGGTGCATCAATATATACCTCCAATTACGAAAAAGAAAAATATGTCCACGATTATATAATTAATCATTGTTCTTATGCCGAGCCTGAGGAAAGCCTTATGGCAAATACGATATACGGTTGTCTTGTTGAAGGTAAAGCCTCATGTGAAGGGTATTCGAGAACGTTTCAGTATATTATGAATAGCCTTAGTATTGAAAACAGGCTTGTTACGGGCGAATCCGCAGATGACGGCGTGAATTACATAAATCATATGTGGAATTACGTGGTGCTTGACGGTAACGGCTATTTTGTTGACCTTACCTGGGATGACCCCAGAGCCGAAGGTAATGTGCTTCGTCACACATATTTCAATGTTAATACTAATGACATTCTTGTGAAGCATAGAAACCTTGCTCAGAATTTACCTTTATGTACAAGTACACAGTATAACTATTTTGTTTACGAGAATGTGTACTTAGATATAGGCTCGGGTGAGGCTTTCGAAACTAAGGTGTATAACGGTGTTTATACCGCTCTTCAAAGACAGTATAGTTGTGTTGAATTCCGCTTTTCTGATAAGGCGGTTATGGAACAGGCTAAAAATACCCTTTTTAATACGGGTATAATATATAATGTATATAATGAAATCGGTTTCGTTCCCGAAACGGGAAGTGCAAAGGTGTATTACAGTACTGATGATACAATGAATACAATTTGCTTGTTCTTCTGATTAATTGAGGTGACGTGTAATATGGATAAAGCGAAAATAGAAAGAGCGGTCCGTGATATTCTTGAAGCCATAGGCGAAGACCCGGATAGAGAAGGACTCATTGAAACTCCGAAAAGGGTTGCCAATATGTATGAGGAGGTTTTTTCGGGACTTAGCGAGGATGCTCACGAACATTTAAAGCTCTTTAATGAAAAAGGTAACGACGAACTTGTCATAGTTCGCGATATTCCTCTTTACTCAATGTGTGAGCATCATCTATTGCCTTTCGTGGGTAAGGCTCATATTGCCTACATTCCTTCGGACGGTAAAATTATAGGTCTTTCAAAACTTGCGCGTATTGTAAATGTCTATGCCAAAAGACCTCAGGTGCAGGAACGCCTTACTACTCAGATTGCAGACTTCCTTTACGAGGAGTTGGAGGCTAAAAGCGTTGCGGTGCTTATACAGGCGGAGCATCTTTGTATGACAATGCGTGGTGTAAGAGCGGCGGGTGCTGTGACCCAGACCTCTGCTTTAAGGGGTACCGCCCGAAAGGATGCCCGTACACGTGCAGAGGTAATGTCACTTCTTTCAGGTGGTAAATGATGTTTTCTTTTAAAAAGTTAATTGATGAAGCGAATCGTCCCTTGGTAATGGGAATAATTAATGTTACACCCGATTCCTTTTTCGATGGGGGCGAGACCTTTGATCTTGATGATGTTATTGAAAAAGTAAAAAATATGTGTAATGAGGGTGCCGACATTATTGATGTCGGTGCTTGTTCTACCGCACCGAAAAATACAATAGTCAGTGAAGCTGAGGAAATTGCAAGACTTGAAAAATTCTTACCCGAAATAATAAAAGCTTCAACCGTTCCAGTTTCATTGGATACTTTAAGACTTGCCGTTGCAAAGTATGGTTTAAGTGTAGGGGTATCTGTAATCAACGATGAAAGCGGTAAATTTAATCCTCTTATGGCTGAACTTGTCAAAGAGTACGGTTGCGGATGGATTTTTATGCACACGGGTGGTCTTTCGTCCTGTGAAACTCAAGTTTATAAAAATGGGGTCGTGGAAGATGTCTGTACTTTTTTTGCACAGACGAAAGCAGAGGCTATGTCGTTTGGGTTGAATGAACAACAACTGGCATTTGATTGCGGTATAGGTTTCGGTAAAACAAGACAGGATGATTTGGAGCTCTTAAACTCCTGTGAAAAGCTTTCGGAGTTTTCGCCATTGTTGGTTGGTATTTCCCGTAAACGAATAATAGGAGAGTTGACTCATAGGGAAAATCCCAAAGACCGTTTGAGTGGTAGTATAGCTGCTGCGGCTTTGTTGGCTTGTAATGGTGCCGGAATTCTCAGAGTGCACGATGTGGGGGCAACACTTGATGCGATTAAGATTAGTGAAGCGATAAAAAGAGGTACAATATAATGGATAAGATAATTATTAAGGGCTTAAAACTATTTGCATATCACGGAGTGAATCCTGAAGAAAAGGTTGATGGTCAGAATTTTATTCTTGATATAACTGCGCAACTTGATGCAACAAAAGCGAAAGTGTCTGATAATGTTGATGACACCGTAAGCTATGCTAAGATTATAAAAACTGTAACTGCGGTATTTACCGCACAGAGCTATGACCTTATAGAAGCCGCGGCTAATAAAGTAGGTATGGAAATTATGAAAACATATCCTCAACTCCAAAGCGTAACTGTCCTCTTGAAGAAACCAGAAGCACCCATTAAAGCGGAGTTTGATTATGTTGCGGTAGAGGAAACAATAACTCGTGAACAAATGGTGGCGGAATAAAATGAAAGCGGTAATAGGAATCGGCACCAATATGGGTGACAGATACGATAATATTAAAAATGCCGTCAAGGCACTTTCACTCGTTCCCGGTGTTAAAATCTTGCGTGAGTCTTCGGTTTACGAAACTGAACCTTGGGGATATACGGAGCAACAGGGCTTTTATAATAATGTAATAGAGGTTGAAAGTGAAAAATCACCACAAGCACTTCTGGGTATTTGCCTTGGTATCGAGGCAGGAATGGGTAGGGTGCGTCAGTTTACTTACGGACCGAGAATAATAGATTTGGATTTGTTGTTTTTTGAGAATGAAATTTCAGATACACAGGAATTGGTATTACCTCATCCTTTGATAGGGGAACGAGACTTTGTTTTGGTTCCTCTTAAAGAGTTGTTTGATACTATGAATATATATGGTTTCGATTACTCCAAAGAGTTTGAAAAAGTGTGTAAAAAAACTTCTGCAAAAAAAGTTGAAAAAAGATGAAAAAACTTATTGACAAATGCAAAACGTTGTAGTATAATTCCTCCTCGTTGGCGTCGAAATGACCCGAAGAAATATCTTCGAATCATTAACTTTGAACAAGCTTTCGCAACACCCGGGAGGGTGGAAGAAGCTGATAAAAAAGTTAAAAAAAGATGTTGACAAAGCGAGATGATTGTGATATTATCTTAAGGCACTCGCGCGAGGGGGGAACCCGAGACGGTGCGAACGAACCTTGAAAATTA
>JAZNVE010000103.1:0-6435 GCA_045592665.1 Acutalibacteraceae bacterium | reverse complement strand
GAACCGTCGACCTCTAGCGTGACAGGCTAGCGTTCTAACCAACTGAACTACCGGGCCACCTCTTGGTGGGAACAATAGGGCTCGAACCTATGACCCTCTGCTTGTAAGGCAGATGCTCTCCCAGCTGAGCTATGCTCCCATGCTTCGTTGTCGTGGCGTTTTGTTTACCGACAACGATAGATACTATACACTATTGAAAAAGATTTGTCAACACTTTTTTTAAACTTTTTTTTATTTTTTTAAAAAAAGTTTTTATCCTAAAATTTTAGCCTTTGCTTCATTAACAATATCGACCATTTCACTATATTTCGCCTCGATATCTTCCACAAGTTTAAATTGTGTACGGGCTCTTACAAGGTTATGTTCGGGATATTCAATTTTAAAATAAACATCACCGTTAATAAAGTCGCCAAGGAATCTGATACCGCATTCAAAGGTAAGCAACTTTGCTGCAAAGGGTAAATAGTTAATTTCGTTTTCCGTAAGACTGGATCCTGCAGTTTCAAGGTAACCTTCAACATAAGCCTTGAAGTATTCAAGACTAAGTGATACTTTACTTAAATCTGTTTCATCCTCAGCGGCGGTATTGGCGCCGAAACGAATACTGTCACCGAAGTCATATAATGATGAACCGGGCATAACTGTATCAAGGTCAACAACGCAGATACCCTTATTTGTCTTTTTATCGAAAAGAACGTTATTTAGCTTAGTATCGTTATGGGTAACTCTTAAGGGTAATTCACCGCAACTAAGTAAATCTGTAATAACAGAGCAATCCTTTTCTCTCTCTAAGACAAAGTCAATTTCAGACTTAGCCAAATCCTTTCTGCCCGAAGCGTTTTTGTTAAGTGCTTCAATAAAATCATTGTATCTTGAAGGAGTGTTATGGAAATTGGGAATTGTTTCGTGAAGTGTTTCGATGGGATAGTCAGCAAGTTGATTCTGAAAATTACCGAAGCTCAAAGCAGCACTTTTAAAATCTTCGGGTGATGTCAACTCGTTGATCGAATAAGTATCGTCAACATAGTTATACATTCTCCAACAACCGCCGTCTTCGGCCATATAATAATTCTTTCCGTCTTTTGCAGGGTAAACTGTAAGAGTCTCTCTTGTGGGGTCACCACCCGCTTTTTGTATTTTTTCTCGCAAAAAGGACGTAACACCGCAAACGTTTTCCATAAGCTCAACGGGTTTTTTAAAGACGTTTACGTTAATTCTCTGTAAAAGATAACGAAGGATAGTACCATCCACTGCCTCATATTTAACAATATATGTATCATTTATATGCCCATCTGTCACAGGTCTGAAGCCTACATATTTACCATATTCGGGAAACGCCTTAATTATTTCAATTAAGTTTGTATCGTTAGTAATACTCATTTCAAACTACCTCTTTTTATAAAAGTCGCAAAACATTGGGGATTATGAAATCCGGGCGGTAAAGTCGTCACCGGAGAAAAAGCAATATAGTGCGGTATATCGCACTCATCACCACATTTATAGAAATTAGCTTTTACGGTAGTAAAACTAAAATCATCCACCTTATAAATATCACAGAGTAAAGGCTTCGCCAAAATCGCCTTAACGCCCCAAAAAGCACCGTTAATATCCTCACCGGCAAAGGACTCCACCAAAGGCTCCTTGCTTGTCAGAGCGCTAACGAAGACTCTGTCATACTTACCCTTACCAAATTCACAAAGAAAAGCAGACTTTGAATTCATTTCAACATTAATGTACTCGTCTCTGCCCTCAATCGGCGCAACAAAGAATTCAAGACAACTATCGGTATAGATAGGATCATCGCGATTGATATAAACCGTCCTCGGGTTTTCCTCATAACATTTGAGCATCGCGACTAAATCATCACCAACAACACCCATTTTAAAGTATGTAGCGGGTCTGTATGGCGGGTCACTCTCCCAATGATATGAGTTTAAACGATGAAAACACTCTTTTTCAAACTCTTTATAATTACTGTAAAAGCAAAGTTCGTTATATACTGTCAATTCCATAATACAACTTATTTAATAAACGAAAGAATATCTTCGGTCTCGTCCATAGTTGCCATAATCATATAAAAACGCGGAATATGGAATGGACCTTTAAAAATATTACCTTTAAGTGTAGTTGAAGGTGTGTTGTCGTAATGAAGGTAGCCATACCATTCACCGCATTCATCGTCAACAAAATATTTTTCTGTATATTCCCTCAATTCATTATACAATTCATTATACTTTTCGTCTTTAAGCTTAAGGTAAGCAAGTCGCAAAGCGATCATAGCCTCGCACTGGGGCCACCAAAGCTTCATATCCCACTCAAGCTGAACGGGAGGTTTGCCGTCAATATCGGTAAAGGCTATAATACCGCCGTATTTCTTATCAATACCCAAAGGTAATGTAATATCAATAATATTCTTTGCTGCGGAAACTGCATCATCATTATCAGTCAGAAGACCCTCAGCCATAATAAACCATGCAGCTTCAAGAGAGTGTCCGGGGTTTACGATTCTACCGTTAGGACTATCAACGAACGCCCCTGCTTTTGTAACGCTTTCGAGTAGCGCTCTGTCTGTAAGATAACCACCGTTTAAAATCTCATCAAGACATGCTTTTGCAATGGGGTTATATTTATCCCAAAGTCCATCAATGCTACGCATAACCTGAGTTGTGGCAAGCATTATCATAACGGGTGAAAGAGCCTTTGAATCAATATTAGCAGGATTAATTTTAGGTTGGTTTTTACGAACACCCGTAAAGCATTCGTAAGCAACATTAAAATACTTTTCAGCACTTTTGAGAACCTCTTTATCCCCTGTTGCTTTATAAAGCTCAGCGCAACCTATTGCCGCAAAGGTTTCCGAAAAATAATATCTTCTTTTTTGAAGCTCTCTACCGTCGGCGGTAACGGTAAAATACATTCTGCCGTCCGTATCAGTGCATTTAGGTAGGAAAGAATAAATATTCTTAGCCGCCTTAAGATACTCTTCGTTTTTATCAATTAAATTATAAGCTTTTGAGAATACCCATAAGGCTCTACCCTGAAACCAAACGCTTTTATCGGTGCCGTAAATATTACCTTCACGGTCGAGACAGGTATAAATACCGCCGTTTTCATAGTCAATAGAATTTTTGAGCCAGAAAGGTAATATATTTTCAACTAAATCCTTTTTGAAATCCATAATTTCAACTCCAAAACACAATTTACAACAAACTACTATACCACATTATAAATAAAATTACAACAAATTTTAAATTTATGTTAAATAATTTGTATTTTTTGTTGAACAAAAACCATTAAACTGATAAAATTAAAGCATTACATCAAGGAGATTTGTTATGAGTTCAGCTAATTTTTATTTAATAACCGATACCCATTTTTTCAAAAATGATTTAGGTGCATACGGCAAGGAATACGATGAATTTATGCGTTTCGAGCAAAAATGCTTCGCTGAAACCGAAGCCATAAATAATGCCGTATTCGATTTCCTTAAAAAAACAGAAAAAACCGACAATATTCTTATTGCCGGTGACTTATCATTTAATGGTGAAAAGGAAAGCCATTTAGCTTTTATAAAACTACTTAATGAACTAAAAAGCAACGGCAAAAATGTTTATGTTGTTACCGCTGACCACGATTTCAAGACCCCTGACGAAAGATGCTACGGCTACACAACCGACGGTGGTAAATTTGAGGTCGAGGCTACAAGTCGCGATGAGCTTTACGATTTATACTACGAATTTGGATTTAAAAACGCTATTGCAGTTGACAGACAGCATCTTTCTTATGTTGCTCAGATTGCTGATGGCGTACGTCTTTTAGCACTTAATAACGACGGTTCACCCACTGCCCATAAAACATTTGATGATGAACAGTTAGAGTGGATAAAAGAACAGGCAAGAAAAGCCCGTGAAGACGGACAAATGATGTTCGCTATGAACCACTACCCTCTTTTACCCGGTCAACCGATATTTTCTGTTATTTCTTCTGCTGTGCAAAAAAATGCGACATATATTACCGAGCTTCTTGCGGATGAAGGTGTACATCTCGTTTTCACAGGTCATATGCACAATCAAAGTATTAATAAAAAAGTTACCAAAAAAGGTAATATATTATACGATGTTTGTACGGGTTCGGTTATTGCTTCCCCTGCAAGTATGCGTTTTGTCACAATCGAGGATAAAAACACAGTTGACATAAAAACCGAATCAATCCCCGATTTTGAATGGGACACAAACGGCAGAACCTGCGAAAAATATCTTTCAGATTTGTTTGATGGTATGATTTTAAATATGCTTGAGGATATGAAAGATAATCCCGAAAGAATTATGAATAAATTCAGTATTAAAAACGATAAATTAAAACCAATAATTAAATTTATCGGTAAGAGGCTAAATACCCTTAAAGTTGGTACAATTTGCAGATTATTATGGATTAAATGTGATAAATCCGTTAAGAAGATGCTTTTGAAAACCTACATAACTAAACTTGTACGTGATGTTTTCTCAGGCAATCAGACTTTCAAAGAAGGTACACCCGAGGGTGATGTATTCTTAAGTTTTATTAAAAGATTCAATTTCATTTTCAAACGCATTAATTTGAAAAACATTGATGGAGAAAAAGTTGATTTATTTGAGATTTTAAAACATAGTGCGGGTAATTACGATATTGATGATTATAACACTACATTAATTCTTTCTTAAAGCAAGTGACCCTACAATAATCAATTCTGTAGGGTCACTTCTTTTATCTTATTTTCCAACCTCAATAGGCTCGGAAATCTGATGGGTGCCGTCTTTGTAGAATGCTCTTACTCTTACGCAGGCTGTATTTTTAGAATCAAATTTCCATACCTTGCTGTACGAAACAGTTGCGGGGTTTTTAATTGTAGCAACGGTTGTATATGATGGAACACCCTTGTTCTTCATATATACTCGGTAATACTTAACGTCTGAAATTTTGTTCCACTTAACAGTAATTTTATCGTTACCTGAAGTGGTTGCACTTATTACAGGCTCGCCCACGGTTACCACCTTTTTGGCAGAGCTTGCACTTGCGGTTTTACCCGAATACGCCTTCACACAGAAGTAGTAGTCGCTGCCCTTTTTCAAATCCTTTGCGGTATATGAGGTTGTTGAACCGGACTTGATATTTGCAACACGGGTCCAGGTTCCTGCCTCACCCGTTGCGGAACGGTAAACGTAGTAGCCCTCGGCTCCCTCTACCTTATTCCATTTTACCGTTGCAGTTTTGGAGCTTGATGACACAACACTCTTTAATACAGGGCGGGAGAGGTAGAGGATACTAATATAATCCGTACCACGTCCTGCAGTTTCGATCTGGTATACGTATTCCACACCACTTTTAGCTTTGGTATCTGTAAATTTGCCTGTTCTTGTGGTTCCTATTGAATCTGCGAGTGTGATTCCATAACCATCCTTGTAATCACGCAATATACTATACGTAGTATTAATACCCCTACACTCCCAAGAAAGATCTACACCATTAATTCCATTACTTATTTCAACTTCATCAGGAAGAGGTTCTAAAAAAACAACTTCAGGGACATCTTCAAAACTAGATACCTGATATTTTAAAATTGTATCATAGCCTTTATTAGGATATGTTTCACTATCCGGTATAAAAGCTATATCATTGAAAGTGCTCATTTTCTCGGTATAAATAATCGCATCATCAGAACAATTCTCAAAACAGGGCAAATCCTCCGGATCGTCCCAATGTGCGCGTATTCCGCCCCAACTACCATACTCAAAATACACTGTACGCAAATTGGAACAATCAGAAAATGCTCCGTTAACTTCCGCACCACATGGTATGTACAAAAAGCTAAGAGAATCAAGACTGTTAAAACTTACGTTTTTCGCTTTCTCGAAATTTATTTCGAGAAAATAGTTATTCAAATGCAAGTCAGTTATACCATCACAATCATTAAAGCAAGCGGAGCCTATAACATCCAATGATGACGGGAAGTCAACACTTTTTAATTTGTCACAATCATTAAAGCATCCTTCCATTTTTACAAGTGTTTCAGGAAACAGAATATCCTGTAAATTATGCATATCGTTAAAGGAATTTGAAATTGATGTTATGCCATCATCAATTACAAGATGTTTTACAGATGTATCAATCCCCACAACCGTATCGCAATAAACACTTACCGTTGCACGGGGATAAAGGTCTTTTACTTCCCCTGTACCCGAAACAATCAATGTTCCGCTACCTTCGTGAAAATATGTTTCTATATTGCTTTCAACAACGCTTTCTTCCTGTGTTTGTTCAACTGCATTTACAGGAAAAACAGATATTGAAAGAACAGAGATTATAAGTACTATCGGTAATATACCTTTCATTATTTTTTTCATTGTGATTCCCCTTTCTTTTATGACCATTGAGCAACTAATATCAGTGTCTCACCTA
>JAZNVE010000102.1:0-3446 GCA_045592665.1 Acutalibacteraceae bacterium | reverse complement strand
TAATAACAACACCCTTGTTGAGGTATGATGTATTATTTTTTTCGAAAACAGAATTGAATGTGGGGTCGTAAGCCGAGTTAACGTCCGCAGAAAGACATTCGCTCTTTGAAAGAACCTCGTAAACTTCAAGACCCTGTGCTTTAGCAAGGTAGGCGATAAAATTCTTAAGGTAATCGGACTGAAGACCTGTATTACCGTCGGAGCCTGTTTCTTCTTTATCTGTAAGAACAGTAATGGCAGTATACTGAGGATTCTCTACGTTAAATGCAGCCATAGCGGCAGGATAAGCGCATACTCTGTCATCATGTCCGTAAGAGCCAATAAGTCCTCTGTCAAAGCCGATATCATCAGCTTTGAATGCAGGAACAACCTCTAACTCCGCACTGAGGAAATCCGCCTCTTTAATACCATATTTTTCGTTGAGAAGTTTAAGGATATTGAGTTTTACAAGTTCGCTACCCTCATCACTCTTAAAGGGACGGCTACCTACTATAACATTAAGTTCTTCACCCTGAATACCCTCAGAAAGAGTACGTTTACCCTGCTCTGCACCAAGATGAGGAAGTATATCGGATATTACAAATTTAGGCTCACCCTCTGCTTCACCGATTTTAACCTCAACTTTAGAACCGTCGTTTTTAACGATAACACCATGAAGTGCAAGAGGAATAGCAACCCACTGGTATTTCTTAATACCGCCATAATAGTGAGTTTTGAAAAGTGCCAATTCGTCACTTTCGTAAAGGGGGTTGGGTTTAAGGTCAAGTCGGGGTGAATCAATATGAGCAGCGGCAATTTTAACGCCCTCTTTAAGGCTCTTTTCACCTATAACCGCAAGAATAATTGATTTACCGCGGTTTACAAAATAAACCTTATCGCCTGCCTTATATTCTTTACCGGCTACAAATTCTTGAAAACCTAATTTAATTGCATCCGCTTTTACTCTTTCGGTTGCTTCACGCTCGGTTTTGGCTTCATCAAGAAACGCTTTGTATCCTTCACAGAATTCATCCGCCTTAGCTACCTCATCCTCTGTAACAAGGTTAACTGCGTGTTTCGGTTTATAAAAAAGTTCGTTTTTAAGTTCATCAACTGTCGACATTTTGCTCGACCTCCATTTTATAAATTTTACAATATAAGTCTTTTACCTTCACAACCTTTTCGGCATACTGACTTGTATCTTCAAAGGGTATTTTATCAAGTTTTTTTGAATCTTCTGAATACTCGGGATTTTCCAACCATTCATTTACCTGTCCCCTACCTGCGTGATAGGCAGCAAGGGCGGTTTTGGTATCACCAAACTCCTCAAGTAATAATCCTAAGAAGAAAGCACCATACTTAACGGAAACCTCAGGTTCAAACAGGGCATCCTCAGTATAACTCTCACCCGTTTTAGTCTGAAGCCATTTGAATGTTTCGGGTGTAATCTGGGTAAGTCCCTTAGCACCTACCGAGGAAACGGCGTTTTTGTCAAAACCGCTTTCGCATTCAATAAGGGCATAAAGCAAAGCTTTATCAATACCGTATTCTTCGGCATAGGATTCAATTATATCGGAATATTCTTTAGGATAAACTGTCTGTAACACAAGACTTACTGAATTAACTATTATTATAACTAAAACTATTGATAATATCAATAAGGCTAACAATAGTTTAACATAATTCTTAGTCGTTTTTTTCAAAAATTAAAAAGCTCCTTTTCCAAATCAGAAAGCTCCTCGCTCAATACAAATGGGGCATAATTTTTTATAATAAAATCCGCCTTCGAGTTATAAAACGCATCATTCTTCTGAGCATTAATGCGAATCATTGCATCCTCATCACTGATGCAATCCCTTTTCAAAATACGTTCTTTACGTATATCAACGGGTGCAGTAACCACAACCATTAAATCGCATTCATCCGCAAAACCCGACTCTATTATTGCAGCCGCATCCACCACCACAACGCAATGTTTTTCAAAAGCAATATCCGCTTCACGGTGAATAGCTTTATTTATAGCGGGGTGCATAATAGAATTAAGTTTACGGGTATTTTCCTCGGACGAAAATGCCGCAGCCGCAAGTTTCTTTCTGTTAAGAGTACCGTCGGGATTAAGTATCTCACCGAAGGTGTTTTTTAATGCAGGGATAAGTTCCGGCTCTGTTTCAAGCACATTTCGGGCAACAATATCCCCATCTATGATATATGCACCTTTTTCGGCAAGATATGCACTGACGGTGGATTTACCCGCACCTGTTTTACCTGTAAGACCTACAAGTTTTTTCATACATCTATCACCTTGAAGCCTGCCGCACGTAATAATCTGTTAAGCACGGCAAGATTATCGTCGTTATTTTCATCAGGGTATCTGACAAAGCAAATGTTTGCACCTAATTTATCAAGCTCACGCAAGGAATCAAACAACGAATGTGAAAGGGTTTTATAATCCTTTGTACCATACTCAATATATGGCACATTAAGTTTTTCGCCCTCATTGTCAAAAATCATTGCATAAATCTTTTCACCCTGATAGTTGTTCACGTATTCAACAAAATTATCGTATTCGCCCCTGACAAGGACAATTTCAGCTACGGGTGAATAATGCTTATATTTCATACCGGGCGAAGATACTTTTTCGCCCTTTTTCAAGGGATTAAGGACCGCATCGTCAACCTGAACTTCACCCAAAACGCTTTTAAGTTGGGATAAAGTGACATTTCCGGGTCTTAACAGTTTAGGTGTATCAGTCGCGAGAGTTATAACCGTTGATTCAACACCCTCCAAGCTTTCGCCACCGTCTATTATGTAAGGGATTCTACCTTTAAGGTCATCGTAAACGTGTTGAGCCTTAGTGGGACTCGGCTTACCCGAAAGATTGGCGGAAGGTGCCGCAAGAGGGACACCCGAGGCTTTAATAAGGTTTCGAGCAATGGGGTGGGACGGACATCTTACCGCAACAGTATCAAGCCCCGCAGTAACTGAAAGGGGTACTTTGGGTGATTTTGGTAAAATCATTGTCAATGGTCCCGGCCAGAAAGCATCCGCAAGTTTTTTTGCCATTTGGGGAACTTCACTTACAAGGTCATAAATCTCAGAAAACTCGGAAATATGAACGATAAGCGGGTTATCCTGGGGTCTGCCCTTAGCTTCAAATATTCTTTTAACCGCCTCATCCGAGTAGGCATTACCCGCAAGACCGTAAACGGTTTCCGTAGGCATACCGACAACTTGATTTTCTTTAAGAAGATTTGCGGCATCTGTGTATTTTTCAATCCCGTCTTTAACGGATATTTTAACAAATTCGGTTTTCAAAATTATTCCTCTGATGATTTCAATTTTTCGGCAGTATCGGCAGTTATGAGAGCATCAATTATCTCGTCAATATCGCCGTTCATTATTGCCTCTATTCGGTATAGCGTAAGTCCTATACGATGGTCGGATACACGTCCCTGAGGGAAGTTGTA
>JAZNVE010000101.1:0-4975 GCA_045592665.1 Acutalibacteraceae bacterium | reverse complement strand
AAATTGATTTTCAACAATAAATAAGACGGGCCGTGAGCGAAAAACTCGCGAACCGTTTTGTATAATTTAGTTATTAATCAAACACCTGAATATGCGGAGAAACCGCCGTCTACGGGGATTATAACACCTGTTACGAATTTGGAGTATGTCTCATCACTGAGGAAGAGAAGAGCACCTGTAAGGTCTTCGGGAACGCCGAAACGACCGAGGGGAGTGTGACCGATGATTTTCTCGCTACGGGGTGTAAATGAACCGTCCTCGTTATAAAGAAGGGCTTTGTTCTGGTTGGTTGAGAAGAAACCGGGAGCGATTGCGTTTACTCTGAGACCAACCTCTGAAAAATGAACAGCCATAAACTGAGTGAAGTTTGAAATTGCCGCCTTGGCTGCTGAGTAAGCGGGAATTTTGGTAAGGGGCTTGTACGAGTTCATTGATGAGATGTTGATAATAGTTGCATTCTCTTTATCAACCATATCTTTTGCGAAAACCTGAGTTGTAAGAAGTGTGCCGAGGAAGTTAAGATTGAATACGAACTCAATACCCTTGGGGTCAAGGTCAAAGAATGTTTTAATATCCTCAGTTGCTTCAAGGTCACCTGCCTGGAATTTTTCTTTTGTAGTGTTACCGCTGGGGTGGTTACCACCTGCACCGTTAATGAGAATATCGCAAGTACCGATTTTTTCGTTGATTTCTACTCTTGCGGCTTCAAGGCTCTCTTTTTCAAGAACATTACAAGCAACACCTATTGCTTCAAAGCCTTCTGCGATAATTTCATCCGCTACCTTCTGAGCAGCGTCAAGTCTTAAATCAAGTACTGCAACTTTAACACCCTGTCTTGCAAGGTCCTTTGCGAAACCACCGCAAAGAACTCCGCCGCCACCTGTAACTACGGCAACTCTGCCTTTAAGATTTTCGTGTTTAAACATATTAAAAACTCCTTTTTATTGTGGGTTTATTTACTTCTGATTGTTACGCTGTCGAGATTTGCTTTTTTAAGGCAATCATCAAGGGCATCTGCCGCCGCATCAAAAGCGGCTCTGTTTGTGGGATAAGTGTAATCGTCTTTTAACTGGTCCGCAGTACCGCCTTCGCCCTCAAGGTCCTTAAGACCTTCAAAAACCTTAAGATGGGGTTCAAGAGTAAGGAAGTGGTCGCCGTCTTTATCCTTTGCAAATCTTGTGAGAAGTTCAACTATATTACCGTCTCCGAGACCTGCGGGACGAACCTTACCGCCGTCATATAAACAGTCTTTAACGTGGAAATAGTCAATATAATCCTTTAAAAGTTCGTAAGCGGGTAAAATCTGTTCGCCACACTGAATGAAGTTTGAGGGGTCGAAAATACCCTTGATTTTACCATCAAATGTTTTATAAATTTCAAGGCAACGCTCGGCAATATCACCGTAAATGTCCTTTTCATTTTCGTGGCAACACCAAACACCGTTTTCGAGGGAGTAGGTGCACATTTTATCAAGTCTTTCAAAAACCTCGTCGTGGTATTCCTCAAGGCTCTGACCTTTGGTAAAGAAGAAACTGAACATTCTTATACGCTGAGTACCGAGAATATTTGCTACTTCAACACAGTTTTTAAAATCCTCAAAATGGGGTGCGAAATCGTCTGTAATTTCGATTTTACCATAGTGTGAACCAATAGCGGAAACGCCTATACCGTTGTCATCAAGAATCTTTTTTAATTCCTTTGCCTGTTCTACGGTGTAAAGTGAGATATTACCGTGGTCAAGACCGCGGGGCTCAATATGGGTCATACCGTGGGCTTTAAGAGCATCAATCTGCTCCATTATGCCGTTGCCACCTTCGTCAGCAAAGGCGGAGAGGTGAAAAGAGATAGCCATAAATATATTCTCCTTTTAATTCAAAAATATTTCTTTATTGTTTTTTATATATCCGGCACAAAGTCTTAAAAGCTCGTCGGAATTATATTTTTCTTTGAAAAGCTCGTCGGCTTTTTTGATTGCGGGATAGTCCACCGAAACATCACTGTTGGGGTCGTACATATCAACTAAAGGTGTAACAATATCCGAATACTTTTCTGCTCCTATAGCTTTTAATGCATTGGGGAGCATTGGTACAAGGGGAGCACCGTTGTTTTTGAAAAATGATGATAAAGAGTTTTTGGCATCTTCGTCAAAATATTCGAGTGTGTAAATATATTTCTTTTCTTCAGGCAAATTTTCAAAAGCCTCGTTCATATTTGTGGCATTTTCGAGGAATACCTGTATATTCATTGCCACACCGTGTAAAAGCTCGGTGTCGGCGGGTTCCTTTAATTTTTCTTCGGTTAATACAGAGAAATTCTGCCTTAAATCGTAATCCCGTTTCCAGATTGCACCTTCGCGTTTTAATCTTTCGCGTCTTTCCCGCGAGGCTTTAAGTGCCTTAGTCCAGGCGAAGATAGCTAAACCTATTGCAACTGCAAGTATAAGCCATAAATACCATTGAACACCGAAAAGCATGAGTATCACTCCTGTAAACTTTTGTAGATATCGCTCTTTTTAAGTCCCGTTTTCTTTGCAATTTCTTTGGCGGCTTCGTTTTTGGAAAGTCCTTTTTTCAAAAGTTCCTGAGCCATCAACTTTGCATCGTCAAGGGTGATTTCAACTTCCTCTGTTTCGGGCTTACCCTCAACTATGAGTACATATTCGCCCTTGGGGCTTACTTCTTTGTATTTGTCACGAGCTTCAAAAAGAGTAGTGCGTTCAACATTCTCGTAAATTTTAGTAAGTTCTTTTACCAAAGCTATTTTACGGTCACCGAAATACTCCGCCATATCCTGAAGAGTTGAAGGGAGTTTATGGGGTGCTTCGTAAAAAATCATTGTGCGTTTTTCGTCAACAAGCTCTAAAAGATGCTTACGTCTGTTTTGCTTTGTCATTGTAAGGAAGCCTTCAAAGGTAAATCTGCCCGAGGGCATACCCGAAATTGCGAGAGCCGTAACAAAGGCACAGGGACCGGGCACTGCACACACTTTAATATTATTTTCGTGACAACGAAGGGTTAAATCTTCGCCGGGGTCGGAAATAATCGGCATACCCGCATCGGAAACAAGTGCACAGTTTTCACCATTTAAAAGCCTTTCGATAATAACACCGCCACGCTCTATACGGTTATGCTCGTAGTAGCTTATCATGGGCTTTTTAATACCGAAATGGTTAAGAAGCTTAATGGTTACGCGGGTGTCCTCGGCGGCTATGAAATCACAGTTTGACAGTACTTCAACGGCACGGGGCGAAAAGTCGCCTAAATTGCCGATGGGAGTACCAACAACGTAAAGTATACCTGCCATTATAAAACATTTCCTTCCTTGTCAAAGAGGGGTAAACGCTCAAGATAAATTATATCGTCGCGGTCTGCGGCGTCACCCTCTGCAAGGATTGTCATATTAGCAACGATTTCGCCTTCAGCTTTGTTCACAAGGGTCTGTACCGCTTTAAGGGATTCACCGAGGGAAATAACATCATCAACAATGAGAACCTTTTTGCCCTTCATTTGTTCCGCTTCGGCGGTATCAAGGTAAAGGTGTTGCTCACCCTCGGTTGTGATTGAGTTTACAATAACGTCAAAAACACCCGTCATATAAAGTTTCGGTTTCTTTCTTGCAACAAAATATTTTTTACCGCTCTGACGTGACATTTCGTGAGCAAGGGGAATACCCTTGGCTTCGGCGGTGATTATGTAATCAAATTCAGGTGCTTTTTTAAGAAGTTCGTCGGCACAGGCAACTGTAAGTTCTGCGTCACCGAAAATTACAAAAGCCGCAATTTTCAAATCATCATTTAAGCGACAAAGAGGGAGTTTCCTGTCGAGTCCTGCAATTTTCATTGAATGATACATAAAAAAATCTCCTTTTTGCAGTAAAAAACTGCACAATCTTATACATTATAATTATATAAAATCAGTGAAAAAAGTCAAGCAAAGACCACTTACATATTGAAAAATATAATGTAATTATTGTATAATCGGTACATTGATTATTAAGGGTGATGAAAATGCATATACCTCTTTGTGAAACTAATGAAATGGAAATATTGAGTTTTGAGGATGCTCTCAGGAGTGAAGCGGACGGCTCTTTTGAATACAACCGCGAAAAATGGCTTTATGTTCCCAATGCCTATACGGAGTATCGTTATATTTTGGGTACAAGGGGAGTTAACCCCCTTGTTTGTATCGGTATAAACCCCTCTACCGCTAAGCCCGATGACCTTGATAATACGCTTAAATCCGTTGAAAGAACCGCTAAATTTAACGGTTATGACAGTTTTATTATGTTCAACGTCTACGCCCAAAGGGCAACTAATCCCAAGGATATGGACGGGTCATTCAACGAGGCTTTGCATCGCGAGAATATGAACGCATTCCGTTACATAATGTCATCCTACGAAAAGGGAAGAAAACCTGCAATATGGGCGGCTTGGGGTACAATTATTGAGAAAAGACCGTATCTTATTCCCTGTGTAAAGGATATGATTGAAATCGGTAATGAATACGACGCACAGTGGTTTTCAGTGGGTAAAAAATCCGTAAAAGGTCACCCCCATCATCCATTGTATCTTAAGAACAACAGTCCTACGGAGGAGTTTGATGTTGTGGGGTATCTTGAAAAGCTTGTTTAATGCGTAATTCGTAATGCGTAATTCGTAATTAAAGGGGCACTTCGTGCCGATTATAATAAAGTTGTTGTGATGCGAAGCCTTATCATCCCATTTTGCGTAGCAAAAAGGGAGGGGGACCGCACCGCAGGTGTGGTGGTGGGTAGTTCTCTTTCTGTTTTTCTTCAGTTCGATAGAAGCGATAGCCTCGCCGTCCTGCCGCTTGCGGGAGGAGGGGGGAAAGGAACACGACCGCGTCCTGTGGACGGGGCAGGGAGTGTGAGTTGGCGTAGCGGTCAAAATCGTTAGCGACGAGCAGGAGCGACCAACGATTTTGGGCACCGCAAGTGGACTTAACAATAGTTTGTT
>JAZNVE010000100.1:0-8827 GCA_045592665.1 Acutalibacteraceae bacterium | reverse complement strand
CAAAGGATGAAACACCCGCACTGACGTTAACGCCCTTGCCCTTAGGTTTATCGGGATTAGAGTAGAACTCCTCAACAACCTTTTGTGAAAGAACGTTAATACCCACAACGTCATCATCAGTTTCTGTGGGTAAGCCTATCATAAAGTATAATTTAACCGCGGTCCAACCGCCAACAAAGGCTTTACGGCAAGTATCAAGTATTTCTTCCTCGGAAATATTTTTATTAATAACATCACGAAGTCTTTGTGTACCTGCCTCGGCGGCAAAGGTAAGACCTGAGCGCCTTACGAGGGCTAATTTCTCTTTTAATTCATCCGAGAAATTATCAATTCTTAATGAAGGCAGGGCAACATTTATTTTCCGCGGCACTGCCCAACCTAATAACTCCTCAAGAAGCTCGGTAATTTTAGTATAATCACTACTTGAAAGTGAGCAAAGAGAAAGTTCATCGTAACCACTTGTACAAGCAAGTCTCTGACTTTGTTCACTGATAGTTTCAACGCTTTTTTCACGTATTGGTCTGTACCAGAAACCCGCCTGACAGAAACGGCAACCGCGGATACATCCCCTGAAAATTTCGTGAACAACCCTATCGTGAACAACCTCAACAAAGGGTACAACAAATTTGTCGGGATAAAAAATATTATCAAGGTCTGCTACTACCCTTTTATTAACAACCTCGGGTGCACCGTCTTTGGCAGTAATCTTTTCGATAGTGCCGTCGGTGTTATATGTAACATCATATAAGGACGGAACGTAGATACCTTCAATTTGTGAAGCGGCTTTTAAAAATTCACTTCTTGATTTACCCGCCTTTTTATATTCATTGAGTAAATCGAGGAATTCGAGCATCATTTCTTCGCCCTCACCGATTTCAAAAACATCAATGAAATCCGCAAGAGGCTCAGGGTTGCAAACACAGGGACCACCGGCAATTATAATCGGTACATCCAGAGCATCCCCTCGGTCTTTACTACGCAAAGGAATATTTGCAAGATTTAGCATATTCAGTACGTTAGTAAAACAAAGTTCATATTGTAAAGTAAAGCCTACAACGTCAAAATCGGATAAAGCATCGCGACTTTCAAGAGCAAATAAGGGAATATCCTTTTCACGCATTATCTTTTCCATATCCGTGTCGGGTGCAAACACTCTTTCGCACCAGAAATTATCCCTTGAATTAATAAGACTATAAAGTATTTTCATTCCTAAATGTGACATACCGATTTCGTATGTATCGGGGAAACAAAAAGCGAAACGTATATCAACATCATCTTTATTTTTTACAACAGAGTTAAGTTCACCACCCGTGTATCTTGCGGGTTTTTGTACCAGGGGTAAAATTGACTCAATCTTGGTTTTAAGCATATATACAACTCCAAATAAACATATACAATTATTTTACTATATAAATAAACAATAATCAAGTAAAAATAAAACCGCGTTCCCGTTATTTTGGAGAACGCAGTTTGAATTTGTACTTATCTTTTTGCAGTCTTTTTAGTTTTAAAAAGAGTTTTAACCTTTTTAAAAATCGGGATTCTTTCCTGAGTTTCACCATCATCACATTTCTCGACAATTACAAGGAATAGCGTGATTAATAACAAGTACGGTACAGGACACAAAATACCGGGATTTACAAGGGACATCATCTCAAGGCTTATATATGACAAGAACACAGTCATATTGAAAAGCGTTGCCTTTTTCCATATAAGCATATTACGTTTAATAAACTGATAAACGAACGCGATTATACCAACTATACCAAAACTTGCGGCAATTTGTATAGGTTCACAGTGATACCAGCATAACGCACCGGCTTTATTCTTGAAAATGTCACGGTTACCCATATAACCAAGACCCGTTCCTAACACGGGATGTTTAAGGAAATCCTGTACTCCTCGAGCGTAGTGACGAACGCGGGTTTCCGTATCTTCACCACCAATAAGGAAATCATTTAAAACGTTAAATAATCTGACAAAGGTGTTATTAAGGAACTTAGTAATCTGCGGTAAGAATATAAGAAGACCGAATACTACGCAAACACAGATAATAACATAGGCTAATCTTCTGCGTTTATCGTAAAGAACGAACATAACAATGCACATAACGAGTTCAATAGCACCGAACACCATACCGCCCCTTGAACCTGACAGAAGCATCGCAAGGAAGAATAAAAAGCCAAAAACAATTGCATGTGGTTTTTTATTACCCTGTAAGAAGGTAAAGGGCATTGTAATCATAAGTATAGTTGAAATATTATTTCGCCATCTTATGAAGAATATTCCGCCTTTATCAATAGCAAGGTTAATGTTAATAAGGTAGTGTGCTATAACCATAAGTGTAGCAAAAATACCAACGATTACCATTATACGGGTTAATTGTTCAATAAGCGAGTACTTTTTAGTTACGTCAATTTTAGCATATAAATAGCAGTAAACAAGCACCATACCAAAGCCCATACCGAGCATATGGTAAATAGAAGAACCTGCAAAATACTCCTTAGCGGAAATAAAGCCAAAACCACCCATTATAACCGCAAAGGAAACAAACATCATCGGTTTGAATTGTGAGCCTTTAGCTGATAACTTTTTACGATAAACAACAAGGTTAAATATAATTACAGCAATCAAGGGAATGGCTAACCATATTATACTCAAAAAGTCGTTTAGTGAATTATAACACCTTATTGCAACAAGATATGTAAACATTAAGGGAATCAACATCGCTAATATATCGCCCGTAAACAAAAAGCAAAAGCCTGTAAAATAGGCTAAAACAACCGTTCCGGCAATAGCAAATTGATGGTTTGTGTCAGAGCCACGGGCATAAAAAGAATCAAGACAAGCGAAAACCGCCGCAACAATAAAGAGGATTGCAATCCACTTATCACTAAAAAGGAAGTCGCGTATTTTATTGATTCTTTTTAAGGATGACTCGGATTTAAATATTTTTTCCATATATAAATACCACGCAATTATCCATATTTACTTTCATTATACCTAAATTCAACAAATATTCAATAAATATTACAAAACCTTAATAATTGTAACTTTTATTAACTTTTGTTTTGTGAATAAAAAGATTCGCAATCATATATATACTTAAGAATAGTAAAGTTACATTTCTACTATGATTAGAGAAAATATAAACACTCGTGAATGAAAACAGAATTGTTACACACACGGACAAAATATCAAGAATTATAATAATTGATTTTTCGGATAAAAGCGGTTTCAGTAAAAAGTCAAGTCCCCTGCCGCCGTCAAAAGTATAATACGGTAATAGATTAAATATACCTATAATCATATTAATAGTGCCGAATATTGTGTGTTTTTCATAAATCAAGTATAGAACTAAAGAAACAATTAAATTGATTACAGGGGCGCTGAAACTTATGATTGCCTCTTTGGAAGGTTTTAATAAATCGTCATTTGTTCTTTTAATGTTAGCACCAAAACCTGAAATAGTTATACTTGAAATACCACCCGAAAAAATAAGTATAAAAATAATGTGTACGGTTTCGTGTATTAGTGAAGAAACAAGTGAATAAAGACAAATTCTCAGTTGTCCGACACATAGTAAAACTAAAAGAACCGCAAAAAAAGTGAAACTTAAGTAAATCTCGGTATTTTTTACTTTAAATCTCACTTATAGCCTCGTTCAAAGCACTATCAGGGTCATAAGATATGTTGTTGATTCGCAGTTCAAAATGCAAATGCGGTCCCGTGGAAGAGCCCGTTGAACCCATTTCGGCTATTTTTTGTCCTGCTTTTACTTTTTCCCCTTCTTTTACAAGTAACTTATTACAATGACAGTAGACTGTCATAATCTCATTATCGTGAATTATTTTTAAATAATAACCGTTCCATTGGTCGTAGGTTGCTACCTTTACGATACCGTCAAAAGCCGCATAAATCGGTGTACCAAGGTCGTTTGCAATATCAACCCCTGCATGAAAACGCAAATCACCGTCAATAGGATGTGTTCTTACACCGAAAGAGGAAGTAATTTCGCCATCAGTCGGTAAAAACATCCTTTGACTTAATGTATATGAATTAACTGAAACATTATCGGGTATATCATCTTTCGATGAAACTGAGTAATCAGCACCGCCCTCTGCTTTAATTTTGGCAGTCAGTTGCTTTGTTTGGGTTTCGGTAGTAGTTACTGCTTCAGTAATTATCTCGGTTGTATTTTCAGTAGTTTCGGGGGCTTTTGTAGCATCAAAAGTTTCGGGTGTCGGGGTGTTTTTAAAAACTTCAGTACCGCTATCCTTCAGTTCGACAATAAAATTACGCTCTAAATTGTCAAAATAAGCGGATTTAATATTATCAAGAACACCTGAACCCGTAAATTTAATACCGAAAAGTATACCAAAGGTTATTGCACACACCAAAAATTGAAATAAGAGAGTATGTATAAGATAGTCCTTTTTCTTGTTATTCATAAAAAATCACCCACAAATATATATGTGAGTGACGTTAAAATTATTCTTCAGTTTGCAGAATTTCCCATTGAGAATATAAATCCTCAAGCTCAACACGCGAAGTATAAAGTAGCTCCGTTAATCTGATTAACTCCTCATAATCTGCCGTAACATTGGGTTGAGAAAGCAAATCTTCCGTTTCTTTAATAAGATTTTCTTTTTCTTCAATTTCCGTTTCAATTCTCGCAATTTTAGTCTTACGTTTGCGTTCGTTACTTGCCCTTTCTTTTTTTAATTTGTACTCGTTAACAACAGGCTTTTTACGACTTAATTCAATATTATTTTCTTTTTCGTTTTCCCTGAATTGAAGATAGGAGTCGTAATTACCCGCAATATCCACCGCACCGTCGTGGGTCAGGTGAATAATTTTAGTTGCAAGTTTATTAATAAAATATCTATCGTGGGAAACCACAAGTAAAGTACCGTTAAAATCCGCAAGAGCATTTTCGAGAACCTCTCTTGAAATAATATCAAGGTGGTTTGTAGGCTCGTCAAGTATAAGAAAATTGGGTTTCGAGAGCATAATTTTTAAAAGTGAAATCTTTGCTCTCTCGCCACCACTTAAATCAGAAACCGACTTAAATACATCCTCGCCTCTGAATAAAAACATTGCAAGGGCACTGCGTATATCCGTTTCATTCATAAACGGGTACATATCCCACACTTCGTTAAGAACGGTTTTGTGGGAACTGAGTTTATCAATATTCTGGTCAAAATAACCGATTTTCACATTTGAGCCAAGGCGGAATACACCATCATCAGCGGTAATTTCCTTATTGATAATCTTCAAAAATGTTGATTTACCGCAACCATTGGGACCTAATAAGAAAACCTTGTCCTCGCGATAAACCGTTAAATCAAAATTTTTGAATAAATCTTTATCGGGGAAGAATTTTTTTAGATTTTTAACAACTAAAACCTCATCCCCTGTCCTTACATCGGTTTTAAAACTGAAATTAACACTTTTTAAGACTTTATCGGGAACAACGAGTGTTTCTTTTAATCGTTCAATCTGCTTTTCCTTACTTGCGATGGTTATATAATTTCGTTCCTGATTAAAGCGTTTTTGTTGTTCGATTATACCTTCAATTCGCTTAATTTCAGTAACGGTCTTTTCGTATTCACGCTCAATTGTAAGTTCACGTTCAGCTTTCAATTTCTGAAAAACTGAGTAGTTACCAACAGTGTGAATAAGTTTCTGATGGGAAATTTCCATAGTGGAAGTGGTTACTTTATCAAGAAAGTATCTATCGTGGGATACAACCATAAAAGCACCGCGGTATTTAGTAAGAAAATCCTCGAGCCATATAATTGAATCAGTATCAAGGTTATTTGTAGGCTCGTCCAATAAAAGCAAATTGGCGTTTGATAACAAGAGTTTACAAAGGGATAATTTAGAGCGTTGACCGCCACTTAACGCAGAAACTTTTAATTGAAGATCACTTTCCGAAAAGCCAAGACCGATTAACGCGGATTTAGTTTTTGCTTTATAAACAAGACCGTCCCGTCGTTCCAATTCATCAGTTAAACGTAACTGCCTTTCAATTGTGGCGATATCCGAACTTTCAAGAAGTCTTTGATTTATTACTTCAAGCTCCATTTCCATTTCGATTACATCATTAAAAACGGTAAGTGCTTCATCATAAAGGGTTGTATTTTCGTCACAGTCAAGGTACTGCTCCATATAACCTATACGAACATCCTTACCCCGTACAATACCGCCCTCGTTTGGCTCATATTTGCCCGTTATAAGGCGGAAAAGAGAGGTTTTACCCGTACCGTTAGCACCAATTAACCCGACACGGTCAGTTTCCTCAACCTTGAAAGCGGCGCCTTTAAACAAGACGCCGTCAAGAAAACCGAATGTTAAGTTTTGTGCCGTTAATAATGACATAAAACCACCTTACAGAGTACTGAGTAATACCTTAAATTCACCTTTAAGTGTAATTTCACCTGAAGAAGCAGGAATGAAAATACTGTCACCTGCTTTACAAGTAATTGTTTCGTTACCTTTATTCAATGTACCTTCTCCGTTTAAAATAAGAACACTTACAAAGGATTCGTTATCAACTTTTAATGTATATGTATCCTTAACATCAACACTGTCCATTTTAAAGAATTCGCAAGAACAAAGAGCCTGTTCAGTAGCGCTTCCTTTTAAAACAGGTGCAGAATCGGGGTCACCGTTTCTGACGGGAGGTACGGTGTTTGTAACATCAAGGGCTTTCTCTACGTGAAGTTCACGGGGCTTACCGTCAACTAAACGGTTATAGTCGTAAACGCGGTATGTTGTATTGCAGTTCTGTTGAACTTCAGCAAGTAAAATACCGCTACCGATTGCGTGAAGTGTACCGGCACTGATAAAGAATACATCACCCTTTTTAACCTTAACTTTATTAACGTAATCAAGGAATGTGTTATCTTCAATGGATTTTCTGAATTCATCGGGTGTGAGTTCTTTATTGAACCCATAAATCAACTCCGCACCCTCGTCGCAGTCAAGAATATACCAAGCCTCAGTTTTACCGTAACTGTTCTCGTGAATTTTTGCATATTCATCATCGGGATGAACCTGAACGGATAAGTCGGCTTTAGCATCAATAAATTTAATAAGTAAAGGGAATTCCTCGTAGGACTGACCCTTTGAACCTAAAAGAGATTTATTCGCTTTAATAAACTCGGTAAAAGACTGACCTGCATTTTTACCGTTGACGATTATATTATCCCCGTCATTTCTTGCGCAAAGCATCCAAGCTTCAGCGATATTATTAAGGTCGCTTTTAAAACCATAGTCATTTTTAAGCCTGTTACCGCCCCATACGATTTCTTTAAATACGGGTTCTAATTTAATAAATGTATTCATTGCTCTTCCTCCGTTGGTTCTTTGTCGCCCGTGCTTTCAACTGCAACGACGCTGATTTCTTTTTTCTCAATAAACGGTACGGATGATGATTTAATATCCACCCTGTCATAATATTCTTTGAATCTAATTGTAAACCTTATTTTACGTTTACATTTCTTACAAAGAAATACGGCCCTGAACGCCTGATTTATTACTCTCCAGTCAGATACACGCTCACATTGACCCGCACAAACATCGCACAAGCAACGCATTTTTGTTTTATCAATAAGCGGACTGTTAATATCAGTAATAATCTTTGGTTTAAAGGTAATTTTTGAGTAAAAAGATGTATCACACACAAGTGTGTATGACGATAACATATGCTCATTATATATCTTTTTAAATAAATCAGCCGTAAGCAAGCTGTCGTCAAGAGCCCTGTGAAGTGAATAGGACTCAACACTGATACCAAGTTTTTCGGCAGCTGCAGAAAGACCAATCTGGTCGGCTTTTGAAATATTCATAAAAGCCTGAGCATATTTCTGTAAATTAACATAATTACGCAAAAACGGTATAAACGAAATACCGTTAAAATACCTGAAATTCTCAATTAAAACGCGGATATCAGTATCACCCCATGTGAGAATAACCGTGTCATTACCCGAAGACCATTTACGAAAAAGTGACATAGTCTGGGAAAACGGTGTACCCGTACTGATATCATCGTTGGTAATATTCGTAAGTTCTTTTACTCTTGAATGGAGCTTTTTACCCAACTGGGCTTTAATGAACATTGAAAAAGTGTCAATAACATTTAGGTTTTCGTCAAGCTTAACCGCACCGATTTCAATAATTTCATTAATGAAGCCTTTTTTCTTTTTACAGTAGGCATTATTCCATTCAAGGTCCATGATTATATAATTCATCGTGAACTCCTATGTAAAACCACCTGCCGTAAGCAGATGGTTTTATTGAAATTTATTTTAAACCTTCCTCGTCATAAAGACAGGCAGTTTCAAGCAATACTTTTGTACCTGCTTCCAGTGCCTCGGGAATAAGAAGCTCGGGTGTGTCAAGACGAGTATGATAGTATCTGGGCGGTGTCGGGTCCATAGCGGCAAAACCCGTTGCTTTAATTCCAGCCTGAGTAAAAGCCGCCGCATCACAAGCACCAAGATAAATTGAAGAATAAGGAATATCAAAACCGCAATTAAGTGCCGCCTGTTTAACGAGAGCCTTAGCCTGAGCGTCATGTTGTAAAGTACCGCTCAAATCACGGTCATATACCGCCATATACTCCATATCACGCATTGTGTCACAAGCAACAACTACTGTTTCGATTTCTTTAAGTTCTTTTTTATGCTTTTTAGCGTAAGCCTTAGCACCTCGTAAACCTGCCTCTTCGGAACCTGAAAGCATAACGCAAACATCAGTGTTCTCAAAACGCACGTCATTTTCATCCATTAATTTAAGAACAGCCATTGAAGTAAGGCAT
>JAZNVE010000099.1:0-6234 GCA_045592665.1 Acutalibacteraceae bacterium | reverse complement strand
TAGCATAGCTGAAACTCAGTTAATGGAAGATATTATATAAAAAACACAGACTTTCGGAACAAAAACCGAAAGTCTGTTTTTTTATTTTATGACAAAAGTTGTGATTGAGTTGCTTTTAAGAGTGTAATTAAAACTACCGTTATTAAATTCAAAACAGGGGAGTTCGGACCAATTTTCACCCTTTTCAAGTGTACCTGATGTGCGGATTACCTGAACTTTCCCTATTGATTTTTGGTAATCACTCACGTCAAACGTTTTAATTATATCTTCTTTTTTATCATTTACAGCGACAATTGTTAATTTGCCACTTTCGTTATTAACTGCACCGAGAGTATTTGAATCACAGTGAATTATTGTATCACCGGGGCGGATGTATCTCGAAAACTGACCGAATGCGTAATATTTTTTTGAAAGTAAAATTTCCTTTGTATCGTGGTCTGCAAAGGCAACTCCCCAATAGCCGTTATCCGTTGACGGGAAACCTGAATCAATGTTACCCATAAAACCGTCCTTGCTCCTGTGGTGGTCGATTACGAGCCATATAACCCACGCAGAAGGTGAAAGAGCGTTAATATCGGAAATAATTTTCTTCGAAAACCACAATGCGGCACCCATCTGACCCGCGTCTTCACCTGCAACATCGCTCCAGTCCGTTTCGCTCATCCATATATTTACGTTTTCCTTAAGCATCAGTTGACCTAATTCTTCTTGTCTCTCAGTGCCGTAGGTGTGAGCGTTTACACGGTCAAGAACTTTTTTCACTTCATCGGTATATAAATTGTATTCTTCAATTTGTTTATCGGTGGAGGTTTCGTCACTTGCAACTATTTTAATATGGTTTAAACCCTTACCTTTAATTGCTTTGGCGGTTTCAATTATGATTTTATTCTGACTTTCGCCCGGGTCGTAGTGGCAACCCTCTTGTTTAGGGCTGAATTCACCCCAATAATCCGTGTTGGGTTCATTCATTGGTGAAACGCAGTAAACATTGATGTTAAGCTTGTTATTTATGTATTCGGTTACGTGGGCAATATACTCGGCAAAAGCCTCGTAGCAATCATCTTTCAGGTTATTGTCATTAGGGTCAGTATTACCGCTCGTACAACCGCTTTTAGTCATAAAGTAGGGTGGTGAATTTGAAAAAACTTCAACTAAAGCATCTTTACCCGCGGATTTATACGCACTTTTAAGTACATTCAACTGATTTGAGTCGGCATCGTAGTCATAAATATATTGATTTTTATTCTTATCAAAATAAAGCCAACCGGGGATAATTGAATCCGTCCTTGTAATGTGTTTATGAGTCGGGTCGTCACCGCCACCGATGTTATAACGCATTATATTAAGATTAAGCCCCTTTTCACTAAAGAAAAGCTCGGCACACTGCTCGGTTAATTCGGGGGAATAGCCAACCCTGTGAGCCCACCAACAAAGGCTTGTACCCCAACCCTCAAAAATACCGTTATTGGTTTTTGAAGTATTATCCGAGCATAATTTTACGGTGTTTTTCAAACTGATCACCTCATAATATGAGTTTATTACATAATTTTGAAATAATCAATATGTTGCAAAATTTATTTACAGGGTTTAATATATTTATAACTTTACTTTTTCTTTACTTTTTTATTACTTAATCTTATTTCCGTTGTGGTTTAATTTAGCCAAGGTCATAGGATTACGGAGGTTTACTATGTATCGTGTACTTGTTTGCGATGATGACATTGCAATTTTAGAATCTGTTAAAATCTACCTTGAAAATGAGGGCTACGAGGTTTTAACCGCCGTTAACGGGCTTGAGGCGTTAAAAATTATTGAGAATAACGATATACATTGTATGGTTCTCGATATTATGATGCCCGTTCTTGACGGAATCAGGGCTACGGTAAAAATACGCGAAAAATATAATTTCCCGATTATTTTTCTTTCGGCTAAAAGCGAGGATACGGATAAAATTACGGGTCTCGGCTTTGGTGCGGATGATTACGTTACAAAACCCTTTAATCCATTAGAGCTTGTTGCTCGTGTCCGTTCACAAATCAGGCGTTACGTTTCTTTAGGTAGCCTTACTGTTACCAAAAATATGATTGTAACAGGCGGACTTACACTAAATAAGGAAACAAAAGAAGTTCTTGTGGACGGTGAAAATGTTAAACTCACCGCAAGGGAATTTAATATTCTAAATTACCTTATGGATAATATGGGTAAAGTTCTTTCAAGTACACAGATTTATGAGGCGGTCTGGAACGAACCTGCGTTTCATACCGAAAAAACCGTAACAGTACATATTAAAAACATCCGCGAAAAAATCGAAATTAATCCTAAAGAACCTAAATATTTAAAGGTGGTGTGGGGTCTTGGATACAAAATTGAAAAGTATTAAGTATTCGGTATTCACAAAGTTTTTATGTTGGCTTATTGCTGTAGTTGTTTTTTGTCTTTGCTTTACCGTGGCTGCAAAAGTTTTAATCGGGTGCTACGTTTTAGGTCCTGAGAATTATTTTAAAGGTGAAAAAATAAGTTATTTTGAAACAAATCCCTTTTTATCTCAATTTCAATCCGACTTTTTTGATGCGTATAATTTAGGCAGAACAAACACCGCAGAAGTACAAAAACAGGCAGCAAAGGAAAAAGCTGAGATTGTAAATGATGTTCTCGATCGCTATTTAACAGAACGCGGTAATTTAATTAAGGATGAGCTTACCTATGCAGTTAATAATTGGGATGCCGAGTATTACGCATATGAGGACGAGGTTATTGAGGGTTCGTCAGCTCCGGAAATAAGCAATACCGATTCCACACAGGTTTCGGTTCAGGTGTCAGAAGACAAACTTACTGATAACGAGTCGCTTCTGACTCTGCCCGAAGATGCTGATAAGTATATTACTGTACCGGATTACGCACCTAAAAATATCAAGCTTGCAAGCTATGCTCTCAACACCGTTGAGTCATCCGAGGGTTTTAATAAATATGCAGGTCTTGTACGGAAAAGTGCCTTTGACTCAACGGGTGGTTATGGTGAATTTATACGTAACGTTGATGTTGCTGTTGAAAATTTTGGCTTTGAGGTACCCTTTTCCACTTATCATACACTTGATGAGAAACAGGCTAAGGCACTTTTTAATGAACAATATGATGATGCACTTACAAACGAAATTGAATTTAACGAGGATATCGACTATTCTGTCAATAATTTAAAAAAGCGTAAAAACCTAAAGTATTACGTAGTTGATTTTGATGGTGAGGTTTACGCTAATATCAAAGAAATCCCCGCTAATTTAAGTAACTGTAATTACTACGTACTTGCTAACGGTGAAAACATAACTGTAAAAGGCTTTCAATTAAGCAATCTTGAAGCAAATTTAAAAAGGAATAACGTAAATAAGCTGTGTCTTTATTTTGACGAAGAGTTTGAAGCCTCTGACGTTTATAAAAATCAATACAACCTTTACAATGCCACGGTATCCGATAACGCAAAAATGCTCATTATACAATTCACTGCCTTACTTGTGGTGTTGATTGTTGTTATGATAATATGGTTAAAGCTTATCGGTAACAGACCTAAAGAAGCGAAGCCTGTAACAAGCTTTATAGAAAAACTGCCCAATGACCTTCATACTTTATTATCCGTCGGGCTTATTTCCGGCTTAATTTTCCTGTATTGTTGTCTATTTTTGCCGAACCTCATATACGTTGATACGGTTTTTGTTCCAAATAATGATTTTGTGTCAGTTACCTGTGCCACGGTATGCGTTTGTTTTATTATTTTCACAGAATGGATAGCCTCGGTTGTACGTACAAAAAAAGCCGGTAAGTCTTGGTTCAAGAATACAGTTATTTATAAACTATTGAAACTGATCAAAAAACTTTTGTTGACATTAATCGGATGTTTAGCATACAAACCCAAGGCGGTTAAAATCAGATTTGTATTTATTTTTGCTTTGTATCTTTTAATAAATCTGGCACTTTTAATCCTTGGTGGTTTGTTTATCGGCAGTTTCCCGCCGGTAACAATTTTTGTGGTATTAGGAATTCTGGCTTTCAATATTGTTGTTGGCTATTTTGCGGGCGAGTATATTAATACTCTCGATAAAATAATCGTGGCTTCGTCCGAAAACAAGGATATTGATTTGAATGAGTATACTTTACCACGTTCATTAAAAATCCTTTCGGATAACTTATCCGTCAAAAATAAATCAATTGATAAAGCAGTTGCCGAGGCGATTAAAAATGAACAGATGAAAACCCAGCTTATTACTAATGTTTCTCACGATTTAAAAACACCGTTGACTTCACTTATAAATTACTCGGATTTATTGTCAAAATGTGAGCTTGATAATGAGGATGCGGTAAAATACGTTGAGGTTATTAATCAGAAATCCGATAAATTAAAACATCTTATTGAGGATTTAATTGAGGCTTCCAAGGCTTCTACGGGTAACGTGGTACTTAATAAGACTAAGCTTAATCTTTGTGAGCTTGCGGTTCAGGCCATTGTTGAGTACACACCCGACCTTGAAAAGAATTTTAATACAATAAGGTTTAATGAACCTGCCGAAGCACCAATTGTTTACGCGGACGGTACTAAAACTTACAGGATTATATCCAACCTTTTAAGTAACGTTAAAAAATACTCCGCACCCGATACAAGGGTATATGTAGGCGTATACAAAGAAAATTCCTACGGTTGCTTTGAGATTAAAAATATTTCCAAAGAGCCTCTTGATATTAACCCCGAACAGCTTACCGAAAGATTTGTAAGAGGGGATGAGTCAAGAACAAACGAGGGTAACGGCTTAGGTCTCGCCATAGCCAAGGATTTATGTGCATTACAGGGCGGTATATTAGAACTTAAAATCGACGGTGACTTATTTAAAGCCACAGTTAAATTACCCTTAAGTGAATAAAATAAAGGAACAGTACTCCGTGAGGAATACTGTTCCTGTTTTTAAATAAGAGAATTATTCTGCTTTTTTACCGTCAAGGAATTTATAAACAAGAGCGGCAAGAACGCCACCAACTAAGGGTGCTACAATAAATACCCAAACACTTGAAAGAGCATCACCGCCAACGAAGAGGGCAGGACCAAAGCTTCTTGCGGGGTTAACGGATGTACCTGTAAAGGAAATACCGAGGATATGTACGAGAGTTAAGGTAAGACCGATTACGATACCTGCAACACCTGAGTTTGAAACCTTTGAGGTAACACCAAGAATAGCGAGAACGAAAACGAATGTAAGAATAACTTCAATAATAATTGAGGGAAGAATTTCGCCGTTGTAAAGTGCATTGGCGCCAAGACCGCTTTCTTTACCTACAAAGCCCATTAATGCGGCTGCGCCTGCAATAGAACCTGCAAACTGTGCAACAACATAGCCGATGAAGTCTTTGATGCCTAATTTACCGCTGACGAGCATAGCGATAGAAACTGCAGGGTTGATGTGGCAACCTGAAACATTACCGATTGAATAAGCCATTGCAACAATTACAAGACCAAAAGCAAGGGCGGTAAGAAGGTAGCCTGTGCCGTTTTCTGCGGAACAACCTACAACTGCGGCAGTACCGCAGGCAAAGAAAACCAATACAAACGTACCGATAAACTCTGCTACATATTTTTTTACTGATTGCATAATAATGCCTCCTTTATTTTAAGTATTTCTACTTGATTTTATTATGAAACTTTAATCAAAAAATGTCAATAATTGTTTTATAATTAATCTTGACATAAAATATACGTTTTGTTAAAATGTACGGGTAGTAAATATGTGCAGACGTATCGAAGTGGTCATAACGGGGCGCACTCGAAATGCGTTAGCCTTTAATCGGGCTCGTGGGTTCGAATCCCTCCGTCTGCGCCAGTATGATAGTACGTATATCTCGTACTATCATTTTTTATTTATTAAAGTATATTATTACAATATGTTTACAGTTTCGGTGTTAAGTTGACTTTTATACCGTTTAGTGCTAATATTACTTTGATAAATTGCGGTATTGTGCGGTATCAGAATTTATCTCTTAACTCTTTTAAAACCCGCTTTTCTATTCGGGAAACGTATGACCGTGAAATTCCAAGGTCTTTTGCCACTTCTTTTTGTGTCTGCGGGATTTCACCGTTAAGACCGTAGCGTCTTACTAAGATTTCTTTATCCCTGTTTTCGGGCATTTCTTTTAAGTAAACTACGAGTTTTTTCAGTTTGTTTTTGGTGTCTATATCGTCGACTATTGTATCATCAATAG
>JAZNVE010000098.1:0-6280 GCA_045592665.1 Acutalibacteraceae bacterium | reverse complement strand
GTAGGAAGTTGAGCAACAAGCTGAATACTCTGACGCAAAACATTCTCAATCGAAATATCATCGGGATTACTATCGTAAGAATAAAGTGAAAGAACCGAACGCTCAAGCTTATTCATAATATTGGGCGATGGGGCTTTCATTATCATATCCTCGATGAAATCCTCAGGAAGTTCCCTTGAATCCGAGAGCAATTTATTGAAATCCTCAAGTTGTGACCTTGTGGGAAGGTGACCAAATAAAAGTAACCACACTACCTCTTCGTAACCAAAGCGGTTCTCTTTAATGCAACCGTCAACCAAATCATTGATGTCAATTCCTCTGTAAGTAAGGTGACCCTCAACAGGTTTACGCTCACCATCATCAATATAGTAACCCTCAACGGCACAAACTTTTGTAAGACCCGCCATAACACCGCTACCATCACGGTTTCTTAATCCTCTTTTAACTTCAAATCTGTCAAAATATTCGGGAGCTACCGAACTGTAAATTTTAAGTTCGTCGCAAAGTTCCTTAAATTTATCGGCGGAAACATTCTCGATATATGTATGCATAAATTCATCTCCTTGTTATGCTTTTAATTAAAATCATATTTTTAAACAATAATTCATATTATTTTATACCATATTAGTGTTCTTGTCAATAAACCCACAACAAAAATAACGGATAGGTGAAAACAATGAAGAAATTTTCAATTATTGTAATTCTTGCGGTGCTTTCTATGACCATAGTGCCTTTTTTAGCCATAAAAGACAATTTGAAAAGTAACGATACAAAAAAGGAAACCTCAATTCAGACCACACAACCTCCAACTGAAAATCAACAGACCATCTCCGTTTTCAGAAGTCTTACAAACACATCTGAAGAAATAGATATGTTCGAATATGTTTGTGGTAGTGTTGCTGCGGAAATGCCCCTCGCCTACCACGAGGAAGCCTTAAAAGCACAGGCAATTGCCTGTTACACCAACGCTATGCGTATGAAAGAAGAAAGCAATAAATCCAACAATCATATAACGGATGACAGTGCTGTTGACCAAGGATATATTGATGAAAATCAACGAAGAGAAAAATGGGGCACCGACTTTGAAAAATACGAAAAAAAACTTCAAAGTGTAGTAAAATCCGTAGAAAACGAAGCCATTTTTTACAATGATAAATTATGCGTCGCCGCCTTTTTTGCCATATCCTGCGGTAAAACTGAAGATGCAAAAAATATATGGGGTAATGACGTACCGTATCTGAAATCCGTCCCTAGCCCCGGGGATAAATTATCACCCCAATACGCTTCATCCATAGCCTTTGACAAAAAGGATTTTACAGATATTTTGAAAGCCGAAAAACTCATAAAAAATGAACCTGAAAACCTTGAAAACATTATGAAAATAAAGGAAACATCATCCAGCGGAACCGTATTGAAAGTCGTCTTAAACGGAAAAGAATATACCGGTGAAGAAACACGAAAACTTTTCTCGCTGAGAAGTCCTGTTTTTAACATAAAAACATCCGCAGACACCATAACATTCAGTGTCTGCGGATATGGTCACGGAGTTGGTATGAGTCAGTACGGTGCAGATTATCTGGCAAAACAAGGAAATACCTACAAAGAGATTCTTACCCACTATTACACCGGAGTAGAAATCAAATCATACAATGTTTTTTAAAAGATATCTCACAACACACAATACGGCTATGTGAACAGGATAAAATCCATATGTGCCGTACTGTAAAAATTTCCCGCCACTACCCTTTTTTCCGTTATAAAGCCATATAGGAATAAAAGAAAAAAGAGCAAAACTCTGAACAGGAATACAGAAAATCAAATCCCGGATTTTAAAGAAAACCGGCCGTCCCGGATAAAATAATATGAACACTGCGAACATAGTAGCGAACTGAACTAAAAACGCAAAGGGGAAGTTTCTGAACAGATAAAAAGCAACTACAATCACTACACCGGCTCCGCCATAGTCCACCTTAAGGACCTCAGCAAGAAATACAATAATCACAGTACCTAAACCCGCTCCTGCAACTTTTGCAAGAGTGGGTTCTTTTTTGGCAAAATCAATTAATACTAATGCCAAAACACTGAGAACGAAAGTAAAAAGAACATTCTGATACTGAGGGAAGAATGTTTTTGAAGAACAAAATACATTGAACGGAATCTCAGAAATTACGGCAAAAACAGTAAGCCTCAGCAAATACTTTTTGAAATTCGAGGTATGTATAAAACCCTCGGATATCAAAAAAGCAAAAATGGGAAACGACAGTCGCCCGATGTAGTTCATCCACATATTGCCATCCACAACCGCTACTCTTGTGTGGTCAAGAATCATAAAAACTACCGCGAGAATTTTTAGCACATTACCGTTAAGTCCCCCAAAAGGCTTTTTAACAAAAGGACTGTTACTGAAGCTTTTTAGCGTGTTTTTCACCGTAATCACCTCCTGTTTTTTTATCCACTAAGGATTATAACATCCGATTTTATTGTGCACAAGTAAAATTTTGTAGCTAAAGGTCGTTTTTTACCGTTTGTTTTATTGACATTATAGGGTATTAGTGCTACAATTATCGTATTATTATATTATATTAGGTACATATGGCTATATTTTGTTGCCTTTAGTCGGAGGAAATATGAAAAAACTCGGTTATGAACGCATTTACAACCGTTTTGTTAAACGGATTATTGATTTTTTCATTGCGTTATTCCTTTTAATTGCAGCGTTACCTTTCTTCGTTGTAATTTCGTTGATTATTGTTATTGACTCGGGTTTTCCGATTTTTTACAAGCCCCTGCGTGACGGATACAAAAGCAAACCCTTTCACATTTATAAATTCAGAACAATGATCAAGGATGCGGACAAGGGTGACGGTACAACCGCTCTTAATGATCCTCGTATTACCCGTGCCGGTAAAATTCTCAGAAAACTCAAACTTGACGAAATACCTCAGCTTATCAATGTACTTAACTCAACAATGAGCTTTATAGGACCGAGACCCGAGCTTCTCAAATACACCGAGCGATACAAGGGTGAAGAAAAGATTATTCTTCAGGTTCGTCCCGGTATAACAGACTTCAGCTCTATTGAGTTCATAAATCTCGACGAAATCGTCGGTGAAGAAAACCCCGACGAGATGTACGAAAAATATGTTCTTAAGCAGAAAAATGAGCTTCGCGTAAAATACGCCAAAGAGGTCTCATTAAAAACCGACATTTCACTTTTCATAAGAACCTGCTTGCAGGTAGTCAAAAAAGCAATTCGAGTAATAGGAAAAAAACAGGAGCAATAAATGGATTACATAAATTTAAAAAACACCGACCTTAAGGTTTCCAGATTTTGTATGGGTGGTTGCCCTATGGGTGGCTACAACTGGGGCAAGGTTGAACAGGACGAGCTTGTAGGGGCTATACGAAAGGCACTTGATACGGGAGTGAATTTTTTTGATACCGCTGATACATACGGTCTCGGTCAGTCAGAAAAAACCTTGGCAAAAGGCTTGGGCGCAAATCGTCATGACGTTGTTATTGAAACAAAATTCGGCGTTCGTGTGGAGGGTGGCAGAACCTTTTACGATAACTCTCCCGACTATATTGAAGCCGCTCTTGACAACAGCTTGCGTCGTCTTGACACGGATTATATTGACATTTATCTCATACATTACCGTGATGGTATAACACCTATGGAAGATGTTGTGGAAAAACTCCTTGACCTACGAAAAAAGGGTAAAATACGTTATTTCGGCTTATCCAACGTTACTGCCCGAGACATTGACGAAATAAAACCCTTCAAGGGCTTGTTCGTCAACTGTCAGAACGAGTTTTCTCTTGCCTGTCGCAAAAACGAAATCGATTTAAGAAAATTACAATCAGAGTTGGACCTCACCCCGATGACTTGGGGAAGCTTAGGACAAGGTATTCTTACGGGTAAATATGATTTGAAATCCAAATTCGGTGCGGACGACCGCAGAAGACTTGACATTTACGTGAATTTCCACGGAGACAAGCTCAAAAAGAATATGGAAATTGTAGACGTTTTAAGAGAAATCGCCGTTAACAGAGGTAAAACTCTTTCTGCCTGTGCAATACGTTTTATTTTGGACTGTCTTCCCGGAAGTGTGGCACTTGCAGGTATAAAAAGGGCGGACCAATTAATTTCAAACCTTGATGCTATGGGTTGGAGCTTTACCCCGGACGAATTTAAAGCCCTCGATGAGATTTCAAAACTTTAATGGAGTGGAAAGAAAAAATGACTGGTGAGCAATTGGCATGGAAAATCAGACGTCACGGCATAGAAATGACACATATCTCAGGGGGAAGTCATATAGGTGCCATTATGTCCGTTGCGGATATTATTGGTGTTTTATATGCCGAGGTACTTAACTTCGACGTCAAAAACCCAAAATCAGAAAACCGCGACCGCTTTATTTTATCAAAGGGTCACGCAGGTGCCGCAATATATGCCGCCCTTGCGGAAAGCGGTTTTTTTGACACAGAAGAATTGAAAACACACTACCAAAACGGTAGCAGACTGTCCGGGCACGTATCACACCACGTACCCGGCGTAGACTTTTCTACGGGCTCCTTGGGTCACGGTCTTTCTGCTGCTGCAGGCATGGCTTTAGCTGCAAAACAGGACGGCAAAAGCCATAAAAACTACGTGATTTTAGGCGACGGCGAATGTAATGAAGGCTCCGTATGGGAGGCAGCTTTGTTTGCAGTTCATTTCGGCTTAGATAACCTTGTGTGCATTGTTGACCACAACAAAATGCAAAGCCTTGATTTCTGTGATAATACCCTTTCCGCCACTCCCCTGGCAGGAATCTGGCAAAGTTTCGGTTGGAATGTGATTGAAATAGACGGAAACAACCACAACCAATGCCGTGAGGCTTTAAAAAACATACAAGCCAATAACAAACCCACAGTAATTATTGCTAACACCATTAAAGGCAAAGGCGTTTCATATATGGAAAATGACATTTTGTGGCATTACCGGTTCCCCCACGATGGTTGGGAATATGATATGGCGGTAAACGAACTTCACAAAGCAAAACCCGAAGGCGTAGAAGACCCATATACTCCGTATGGTATACCAAATCCCGCAATCCCACCTGAGGATGCAGATGTATTCAAGGACCACACAATGTCTGCTACATATAAACCCACTTGGTTCGGAAAGGAAAAGCAACTATGAGAGATACTTTTATCAGAACCCTCACAGAACTTGCGGATAAAAATCCAAACATAGAAGTTGTGTCGGGTGACTTAGGTTTCGGTGTGCTTAAACCTTTCTGGGAATCACACCCCAACCAATTTGTTAATGCCGGTATCGCGGAACAGAACCTTACATCCGTTGCGGCAGGTATGGCTCTTGAAGGAAAAACCGTGTTCACATATTCCATCGGCAACTTCCCCACACTCAGATGTCTTGAACAGATTCGTAATGACTGTGCTTATCACGATGCGAATGTGAAGGTCATCTGTGTTGGCGGCGGTTTCGTTTACGGCTCCTTGGGTATGAGCCACCACGCTACCGAAGATATTGCAATTATGCGTTCACTTCCCAATGTTAATATTTTCTGTCCGGGTGACCTTGTTGAAGCGGAGGCAGTAACACGTGCTATTGCCGACTACCCCGGCACCTGCTACGTCCGTCTTGGCAGAGGCGGAGAAAAACGAATCCATAGCTCACTTCCCGACTTTGAAATAGGTAAAGCAATCCCTGTTTCAAAGGGTGAAAAAGTTGCACTTTTCTCAACAGGTGCGATTTTCGAAGAAGTTGAAGAAGCAAAGAATACACTCAATAAAGAGGGTATTAATCCCACTATTTACACTTTTCCGACAGTTAAACCCATCGACACCCGTGTCATTAAAGAAATTGCCTCAACTCATGATATTATCGTTACCTGTGAGGAACATAATCTTCCAGGTGGTTTCGGTAGTGCCGTTGCGGAAGTCTTAGCGGAAGCTCCTAACCATGCAAGACTTGTGAGAATCGGTATGGAAGACCAATACTGCACCCTCGTGGGTGACCAGAAATATTTACGCCACCAATACGGTATGAGTGGCAAAAAAATTGCTGAAAGAATTATATTTGAGGTGAAGTAATGAAGCGTGTTCTTCTTACATGTACCGACCTGATGACAATTCAGTTTATGGTACCCCATATACGCTACCTTGCAGAAAACGGTTTCAACGTTGAACTTGCTTGTTCCGTTGTAGGTGACAGGCTTGAAGACGTTAAAAATGCCGTAGGTGATGTGGCAAAAATCCACACTTTACGTCTGCA
>JAZNVE010000097.1:0-7948 GCA_045592665.1 Acutalibacteraceae bacterium | reverse complement strand
GCTTTGCACTTGCCTTTGTATCTGCGGGCATAGAACTGTTTTTTGCCATTTTCATTACACTCCTTCACAAAGTAATTTGCGTTTGCAATGTTATTATTTGACGAGTGAGTGAAAATATTATTTTTTTCGAATAACAATTTTTGGGGAAAATATCATTACAACAAATCAAAATCTCAACTCATTGTTGTATTAAAACTTTTTTTGTGGTAAAATAAATAATATAAATCAAACAGCTAAAAGGTGATTTAATGAACAAAACAATGCAGAAAAAATACGCCCGTCTTATTGCGAGAGTGGGTGTTAACATAAAGAAAGGTCAACCCGTAAGAATCTATTGTGAGGCTGACCAACACGAGTTTATTACTATACTCGTTAATGAGTGTTACAAAGCGGGTGCTTCAAGGGTTGAGGTTGACTGGGCTTTTCAGGCGGTTACAAAGCTCAATTACAAGCACAGAACGCTTAAATCCTTAAGCGAAGTTCCTGCGTGGCAGGAGGAACGGCTTAAATTAATGGTTGAGGAAGTGCCTTGCCGTATTTATATTGAAAGTGAAGACCCCTACGGTCTTGCGGGTGTCAACCGTGAAAAAATGCAGAAGTCACAGATGGCACGTTATAAAATTACTAAAAAATACAGTGATGCTCTTGAAAACAAAGACCAATGGTGTATTGCGGCGGTGCCATCTTACGCATGGGCTAAAAGAGTTTTCCCATACGAAACCAAGAACAAGGCTTACAAAATGCTTTGGGATGCTATTCTTGAAACTGTTTACGTTACGAAGGACAATGACCCCGAGGAAGCTTGGAAAAATCATAACGCAAACCTCAAGAAAAGAACCGCATATCTAAACGATAAAAAGTTCGACTATCTTCATTATAAGAGCTCAAACGGTACTGATTTTAAGGCTTGGCTTATTCCCGAAAGTCATTGGTGTGGTGGCGGTGAAACTACCCTTAGCGGTAATTTCTTTAACCCCAATTTACCCACTCAGGAAGTATTTATTTCACCCAAGAAAGGTTTTGCAGAGGGTAAGGTTGTTTCTACAAAACCTCTTTCGTGGCAGAGTCAGATTATTGACGAGTTCTATATTACTTTCAAAGACGGTAAAGCCGTAGAATGGGATGCGAAAGTGGGCAAGGATTTACTCGATAAAATGCTCACAATGGACGATGGTGCTAAATATCTTGGGGAGTTGGCGCTCATTCCTCACGATAGTCCCATTGCTAACACGGGCATACTTTTCTATAACACTCTTTTTGATGAAAATGCAAGCTGTCACGTGGCTTTGGGCAGAGGCTTCTGCGACACAATAGACGGTTTTGAAGAAAAAAGTCTTGAAGAGTGTCAGGCACTTGGCGTAAACGACAGTATGATTCACGTTGATTTTATGATAGGTGCACCCGACCTTGAAATTACAGGCTATAAAGACGGTGTAGCATACCCGATTTTCAAAAACGGTAATTGGGCATTTTAATTCGTAATGCGTAATTCATAATTCGTAATTAAAGGGGCAAAGCCGATTATAATGCTGACGCAGTCCCAAAATTATTCATTATTCATTTTTCACTATTCATTATTCACTAAATTTACGGAGGAAATTTACTATGGCAATGGGATTCCCCAGAAAATGGAAAACAGACAGATTCAAACGTGAAACCCCCGCACCACTTAAATTCGGTGCGGATGGTAAGTTTAAAATTTTACATATTACCGATATCCATTGTGTTCAACCTATAATGGATGACGACGAAAACCGAGCAATTCCCGAGGGCAGATACAAAGAAACCCTAAACGTTATTGAGAGCCTTGTGGAAAAAACTAACCCCGATATGGTTGTTTTTGGTGGTGATAACGTAAGCGGTTATTGGGAAGAATTTACATACGATTACATTAAACAAACTATTGAAGATATTACTGCACCCATCAGAGAACGCAATATCCCTCTTGGTGTGGTTTTCGGTAATCACGACGGTGAAATCGGTTTCCATACAGAATTTCAGATGATGATGTATATGGAATACGCAAACTGCCGTTCAAATCTAAATGACGCGGATGTTTATGGTTGCGGTAACTGTTGCATCACTATTAAGGACAGTAAAGGCGAAAAAGATGCTTTTGCACTATGGCTTATGGATTCCAACGATTACGAAACCAACTCCGAGGGTGGTAATTCCTATGACCACGTTCACGATTGCCAGATTAACTGGTACGAAACACGTGCCGAGGAGTTGAAAAAGGCAAATGGTGGTGAGCCTGTTCCTGCAATTCTTTTCCAACATATTCCCGTTCAACAGGAGCTTGACGGTTACAAGGAAGCGACCGCAGATGACGAATACACCTTTGAAAGAGACGGAAATTATTACGTTATCGGTAACAAGATTCTCAGCGGCAGAATCAGGGAAGTTCCTTGTCCTCCCAATATGGAAAAGGTTTACAGAAATCAGTTTGAGAGTTGGAAGAAAACGGGTGATATTTTCGCCGCATTCTTCGGTCACGACCACGTAAATGATTTCAGAATGAATGTTGAAGGCATCGACCTTTATCAGACTATCGGTGCAGGTTACTTTACATACGGTAAGGAACGCGGTGGAAGACTTATTGTCCTCGACGAGAATAACCCCCGCGAGCTTTATACCGAATCGATTGAAATTCCCCGTATTACTGATACAGAGGGTGTATAATAAAAATGGAGTTGCAGTTCATTGTTTCTGCAACTCTTTTTGTTACGCATTTGTTAATTGATGGCGGTGCTATTGCATTTTTTGTTTTATTATTGTATAATAAAAAATCAAAATAGGGGAGTGTTATTTACTCCGAAATCTTAAAGGTGGTTCTATGAGCAGAAAGATTAAGATTATAGCGGCGACGGTTTTGGTCGGTGTCCTTGTGTTACTCAGTGTAATGCCCATGGGTGCTATTGAAATTGTCCGTTGCTACGGCGATATAGATAATGATGCATACGTTACCACCGTGGATGCAAGAATTGCCCTTATGGTCAGTGCAGGTATTTATGAAAACGAGCTTTTCGGTCTTGATTATGAGGCGGCGGATATTGACGGAAATGGTGATATCGACACTGTTGATGCCCGTCTTATTCTTCGCACAGCCGCAGGTCAGCTTCAGAAAAAATATATGGAAGCCTATGAGTTTGACGAAAAGCCCTATGAATTTACGGAGCTTGTTAACGATTATCGCTTCGAAAAGGACCGCAAATCCATAAGACTCACAATGTCACCCGAGCTTTGCGAGGCGGCAAGAGTAGCGGCTCAGGAGTATGCCACTAAAACTGGTACAGCGCTCGTTCGTGAGGACGGCTCATATTATTACAAGATACTTGATGAAATGGGTATTGAATATAAATTAGCGGATAAAATGATTACAAGTGCATCCTTCGGAAATGTTCAGGCGGCGCAAAATCTTTTTAATGATTCCCAGAGCGAAAAAGCAATTCTAAACAAAGATTTCAGGAAAATCGGTGTTGGCGCCTTTTCTTCGGATGGACGCAACTTCTATTGGTGCGTTATTGTTACAGACTAAATTCATTATTAATTACAGAACACTCGAAAGGAAGTATTACGATGAGTGATTACAAAATAGAAACTAAATGTGTACAGGGCGGTTACACTCCCGGAAACGGTGAACCCCGTCAGATTCCTATTGTACAAAGCACAACCTTTAAATACGCTACAAGTGAAGATATGGGTAAGCTTTTTGACCTTGAAGCAAGCGGCTATTTTTATACCCGTCTTCAGAACCCCACTAACGACTATGTAGCCGCAAAAATTGCAGAGCTTGAAGGCGGTACTGCAGCAATGCTTACTTCCTCAGGTCAGGCGGCATCATTCTACGCAATATTCAATATTGCTTCCTGCGGTGACCACGTTGTATCATCGGCAACTATTTACGGCGGAACATATAACCTCTTTGCAGTTACAATGAAAAGAATGGGTATTGATTTCACTTTCGTTTCACCCGACTGTACCGAGGAAGAGCTTAACGCTGCATTCAAGCCTAATACCAAAGCGGTTTTCGGTGAAACTATTGCAAACCCCGCTCTTACAGTTCTTGATATTGAGAAATTCGCTAACGCGGCTCACGCTCACGGTGTTCCCCTTATAATCGATAACACATTTGCAACACCTTACGGTTGCCGTCCCTTTGAATGGGGTGCAGATATTGTTACCCACTCAACCACAAAATATATGGACGGTCACGGTGCCGCAGTTGGTGGTTGTATCGTTGATAGCGGTAAATTCGACTGGATGGCTCACGCGGATAAATTCCCCGGTCTTTGCACTCCCGACGACAGCTACCACGGTATTACCTACGCCGAAAAATTCGGCAAAGAGGGTGCGTTTATTACTAAAGCAACAGCTCAACTTATGCGTGACTTTGGCTCAATTCAGTCACCTCAGAATGCTTTCTACCTTAACCTTGGTCTTGAAAGCCTTCACGTACGTATGAAAAGACATTGCGAAAACGGTCTTGCAGTTGCTAAATTCCTTCAGTCAAGTGATAAAATTGACTGGGTTACCTATGCGGACCTTCCCGGTGATAAATACCACGAATTAGCCAAAAAATACCTTCCCAACGGTACTTGCGGTGTTGTTAGCTTTGGCGTAAAAGGCGGTAGAAAAGCTGCCGAAGAATTTATGAAAAAGCTTAAGCTTATTGCAATTGAAACCCACGTTGCAGATGCAAGAAGCTGTTGTTTACATCCCGCAAATGCAACACACCGTCAGATGAATGATGATGAGCTTATTGCTTGCGGTATCACAAATAACCTCGTAAGACTTTCTTGCGGTCTTGAGAATGCAGAGGATTTGATTGCTGATTTGAAACAAGCCCTCGGCGATTAATTTCCGGTATTTTGCGAATAACTTGATTTAGCCTGCTCGCAGTATTTGCTGATTTGAAACAAGCACTCGGTGAGTAATTAAATTGAATGCGTAATTCGTAATGCATAATGCGTAATTATCGGGACCTGCGGTCGGCATTATAATCGGCGAAGCCCCTTTAATTACGAATTATGAATTACGCATTATGAATTTTAAAAGATTGGAGGTATAAGGTATGCCTATTAAAGTTCCTAACGAATTACCCGCAGTAAAAACCCTTGCGGATGAAAATATATTTGTTATGACGGATAACCGTGCCATAACGCAGGATATACGACCCTTGAAAATTCTGGTGTTAAACCTTATGCCTAAAAAGACAGAAACGGAAACCCAACTTTCAAGGCTTCTCGGTAACTCACCCTTACAGGTGGAGCTTGAGCTAATTCACACCAAGTCCCACGTGCCCAAGCACACACCCAAGGAATATTTACTTGCTTTCTATAAAACCTTTGATGACATTAAGCATAAAAAGTTTGACGGTTTTATTATTACTGGTGCGCCCGTAGAAAAAATGCCTTTTGAGGATGTTACTTATTGGGAAGAGCTTTGTGAAATTATGGAGTGGAGCAAAACCAATGTTACAAGTACATTCCACATCTGTTGGGGTGCTCAGGCGGGTCTTTACTACCATTACGGTATAAATAAATATCCCTTACCCGAGAAACTTTCGGGTGTGTACAAACATAAAGCGGATTACAAAAAATCCATACTTTTAAGGGGATTTGATGATAACTTTATGGTTCCTCATTCCCGTTATACTACTGTTAAACGTGAGGATATTGAGGCAGTACCCGAACTTAAAATCCTTGCTTCATCCGACGAGGCGGGGGTATATATAGTAAGTAGCGAGAATGGTAAACAGATTTTTGTTACTGGTCATTCGGAGTATGATTCCGATACTCTTAAAAACGAATATCTCAGGGATAAGGACGGCGGACTTAATATTAAAATGCCTAAAAACTATTTCCCCGATAATGATATTACAAAAGCTCCCCTTAACACCTGGCGTTCACACGCAAATCTTTTGTACACAAACTGGCTTAACTACTTCGTTTACCAGACAACGCCTTACGATATTGAAACAATTAAATAACTTAAAAACGACCCAAAAACATATGTCTTTTGGGTCGTTTTATATTAACAAAAATATTTGACAAGCATAGTATGGTAATGGACAATAAGCACATTGCCATACGGTGTCGGTAAAGTGGCTTTACGCCTTTAAAATAGCTTTTTCGATTTGTGCATAAAAATAACCCACACTCTCATTTTGAGAATGTGGGCTTTTCACTTTAAAGATTTTTTAGAACATTAAGTACAATGTCCGAGAAAGCGGTAATGTCGGTTTTTACTGAATTTGTGTAATCCTCAACGCCTACGTCATCGGCGCTATCGGAGATTTTTCTGATACTTACAAAGGGTACATCCAAAAGATAGCATACTGCACCTAAAGCACCACTTTCCATATCAAAGGCATTAATTGAGAAAATCTCTTTATATTTATTGCCCAATTCCTTGTTAGTAAGGAAAAAGTCACCAGTACCTAAATTACCGTGCTTGAAGCCTTCAACACTTACAGCGGCTTTATAGAGTGCATTATCGCATTTATAAATATACTCATCCTGACCGGGCTTCTGACCAGGAAGTCTGCCGATGGGTGTAAGGTCAAAGTCGCATTCAACACAGGAGTCGGAAACGATTATATCGCCCTTATGTACACCCGACACGGCACCGCTCCAGCCTGTGTTGATAACTCCGTCAAAGCTATCCTGATTAAGAGCTAATGCAGCACCCAAAGCGGAATTAACTTTACCTATGCCGAAGCATACGGCGGTACATTCGTGGTTATTGTAAGAAAAATCAAAAGCGGGCATATGGTTGATTTTATATTCTTTTTTTACAATATCACCAAGACTTTCTTTGCAGGGGTTAAATTCATCTATATCGGCTATTAAAATAAGATATTTCATATTTATTCTCCTTGATTTTTTAGTGCTTCTGAAAGTGCGGTTGCCAACTGGTCTGGACAGGAGGTGCTTTTGAAACCGCAACGTATACCCGAAAGTACAGCAATTACTTCATCTGCGTTCTTACCTTCTGCAAGAGCGGATATTCCTTTAAGGTTGCCGTTGCAACCACCTTCAAAATAAATGTTTTTTACAATACCGTCCTCTAAATCAAAGCTTATACTTCTGGCACAAGTTCCACGGGTTCTGTAATTATACTTCATTTTTATTTTCCTCTCTTTTCGTTGCCTGATTTAATAAATCGAGGGCTTCTTTTAATGTTTCAAGGGGGGATTGCCCCGTTGCTTTTTTTACTGTAATATATGGTTTCGGTCCTGTTGACACAAGTATTCTGCCACGCATACCCTTAACGAGTGGCGCGATTTTTGACATATCCACCTTTTCAACATATAAAAGCAGACTGTTATTATTTTGTCCGATTTCATATATGCCTAAGTTAGCGGCGGTGTTCCTTAAGAGGGCAACAGTTACAAGACCTTCAACCCCTGCGGGAGGTTCGCCGAAACGGTCAATAAGCTCGTCAAGAACATCCGACGCATCCTCGTTATTGCGTATATCTGCTATACGCTTGTATATTGCAAGACGTTGGGGCAGACTTTCGATATATTCTTCGGGTATATGGGCATCAATACGAATATCAATAAGACATTCTTTCGTACTGTTTTTCGGTGCTTCTCCCTTTTCTTCGCTTACTGCTTCTGAGAGTAGCTTCATATACATATCGTAGCCTACCGCCTCCATATGACCGTGTTGCTCTGCACCTAAAAGGTTACCTGCACCGCGTATTTCAAGGTCACGCATGGCGATTTTAAAGCCTGAACCAAACTCGGTATACTCCCTTATAGCGGTAAGTCGCTTTGTAGCAATTTCGGTTAATTCACGATTTCGGTTAAATGTAAGGTAAGCAAAGCCACGTCTTGCGGAGCGTCCTACTCTACCGCGTATCTGATGAAGTTGGGCAAGACCCAGATTATTGGCATTCTCTATTATAAGAGTATTGGCATTGGGTACGTCAACACCCG
>JAZNVE010000096.1:0-5303 GCA_045592665.1 Acutalibacteraceae bacterium | reverse complement strand
GGTAAGTTCCTTACAGCTTACTATGACAGCAAAATCTTCGAGAACGATCCCTTCGCAAAGCTCGACCAGAACGGCGTTGGCGCTCTTATGGAAATGGCTGTTGCTAAAGGTAAAGCAAGCGGTAAAGACCTCCACTACGGTATCTGTGGTGAACACGGCGGCGACCCCGTTTCTGTTGAATTCTGCCACAAGATTGGTCTTAACTACGTATCTTGCTCACCCTTCCGTGTTCCGATTGCTCGTCTCGCAGCAGCCCAGGCTGCCATCAAAGGCTAATAGCAAATAATAAAATGCTGACCGAAAGGTCAGCATTTTTTATTTGTGCCTTTGATGAGTTGTATTCGCCTTCGGCGAGTTCTATTGCTACGCAGTGATATTCGGCTAAAGCCGAGTGATATTTGCGTTGCAAGTTTTTAGGCGAATACAATATCACTAAAGCCGAAAGGCTTTAATATCACTTTCGCATTGCGAAAATATCACTCCGACGAAGTTGGAATATCACTCTCATAATCCAAAGGGGGTTTACAATTCTTGAAAATTCAATAGAATCATGATAAAATCAAATAAAATAACACATGAATATTGGGTGGTATGATATATATGAAGGATTACACTTATCTAACAAAATTGATACAAGATGTAAATTTACTTAGAAAGCAAACTAAATATCATAAAATTGACATTGCTAATTGCAATTTTTCATATATGGCAACAAAGAAAACATCCTTTGTGGGATATAAACAGGGTTATTCTGACATTTTTCATCGAAATCAAAAAGGTGTGAAAGAGTCCGATAAATTGCGTTCAACAACAAAGAACTATCTTAAATTTATCAGAAATAAAAAAGGTGAACTGCTTCAAATAGATTCATATGTAGATGGAAGCATTGATTGTATATTTCAGGAGCATTGGATTGAAAATGTGAGATATTTATTCCCTTTTTCTGAGGATGGTGGATTTTATCCAACGTATGCATATGTAGCAAAATTTGAATGTAATCGTGTGACTGAAGAATATATGGTATCAGGAACCCAAATTATTTATGAGTCGTATTCTTATAAATCTGAAGAAGACTTAGAATATGCTTATATTAATTATGTACCAGAAGGCAAGTTCCCCATTCTTGCAGAAGAAAAAGGTGTGTTTCATCTCAATCCATTAACCTACGAAGAACACTATAGTGATAATTGGTTAAATCACTTCAATAAATAAATGGTAGTATAATGTGATTTCCCCACTTCGCTAACTGCCCCACAGGCAGCTATCAAAGGCTAATAGCAAATAATAAAATGCTGACCTTCGGGTCAGCATTTTTTATTTGCGCCTTTGATGAGTTGTATTCGCCTTCAGCGAGTGATAAGTGATATTCTAAAAAAGAGTGATATTTGCTTCGCAAGTTTTATGGGCGAATACAATATCACTAAAGCCCTAAGGCTTTAATATCACTTTCGCTTTGCGAAAATATCACTCCGACTTGTCGGAATATCACTAACATAAATAATTATTAACTGAATTATTCGGAAAAGCAAATAAATAAACGAATCCCCTTGGAGAAATCCAAGGGTATTTTTATATTGTGGCTTCTGATGAAGCGTGATATAATATAGTAAAGTTATAATAAAAGTATGATGGAGAAACACTATGACGATGAAATTGTTTATTGGGGCAATAACTAAATTTTTGTTAGGTGTTGTTTTAGTTGGGATATTGATATTCTTACCTGCGGGTACATTTTCGTTTTTTAACGGTTGGTTACTGATGGGTATTTTGTTCATTCCTATGTTCTTTGCAGGAATTGTAATGTTGTTCAAAAACCCCGACTTGTTAAAAAGCAGACTTGATGCAAAAGAAAAACAACATGAACAAAGCCTTGTCGTTAAACTAAGCGGTCTTATGTTTTTAGCAGGTTTTGTTGTTGCAGGACTTGGTGTACGCTTTGGTTGGTACGCATTACCCAAACCTGTTGTAATCGTTGCAGCGGTTATATTTATAATTGCATATATTCTCTATGCAGAGGTACTCCGTGAAAATACATATCTGAGTCGCACCATAGAAGTGCAGGAAAACCAAAAGGTAATCGATACAGGATTATATGGTATTGTCAGACACCCGATGTATAGTGTAACTTTGCTTTTGTTTTTATCAATTCCACTTGTGTTGGGTTCGGTTTATTCGTTTATTATTTTCTTGGTATATCCATTTATAATTGCAAAAAGAATCAAGCACGAAGAAGAATTTCTTGAGAAAGAACTTAATGGATATCGTGAATACAAACAAAAAGTAAAATACCGCCTGATTCCATTCATTTGGTAATAATTTCCCCACTTTGCTAACTGCACCACAGGCAACTATCAAGGACTAATTCTTAACTGAATTACGTAATATAGTAAATAACCAACGAATCCCCATCGAGTAATCGGTGGGATTTTTTATATAAAATCCTCTTTATTGTTGACAAACTATCGTTGCAGCGATATAATACAAACAAAGAATAAACTATCGTTATAACGATATAATATATAAGGAGAAAACCTATGGCAAATAAAATTATTGTATATCACGGTTCTTCTAAAATAATTGAGAAACCAGTTTTCGGTGTCGGTAACCCAAATAACGATTACGGGCTTGGTTTTTATTGTACTGAAAATATTGAACTTGCAAAAGAGTGGGCTTGCTCTGCCGAAACAGACGGTTATGCTAATAAATATGAATTAGACCTTGCCGACCTATCAGTGCTCTCGCTCACCAACGGTGATTTTAATATTCTTAACTGGTTGTTTGTTTTGTTGGAAAACCGCAAATTCCGTATAAGCGGAGATATTGCTAAACAAGCAAAAGAATATATATTTGAAAATTTTGCAATAGACTATAAGAGTTACGATATTATTAAAGGATATCGAGCAGATGATTCATACTTCTCTTTTGCTAACGCTTTCTTGAATAATACTATATCTTTATCACAGTTAGAAAAAGCAATGGTTTTGGGTAAACTGGGTGAGCAAGTTGTTGCTCTCTCGGAAAAAGCATTTAATTCATTTTCATTTATCGAAAGTTCACCAGCACCGAAAGAGATATACTTGCCTAAAAAACTTGCACGTGATACAGAAGCAAGAGAAGAATTTAAAAAAGAAAAAACAAAAGGGTCCATATTAACTGAAAAATATGTGCTTGATATTATAAGGGAAGGATGGGAAAATGATGACGACCGCTTACAACGAGTTGTACTTGGATGATTCAATGAACAATCTTGGCGATATGGTGGACTTTGCTGTTCGTGATTTAGGGTTTGATCCCGATGAATTTTTCGGATGGTTTATATCATCGGGTATTGCTTCCAAATTTGAAAAAGGTAATCCGAAATATATTACGGGTATGTCCGGTTATGAATTAGTAGAAGAAGTTCTTAAGGAAACTAATGTAACTTATAAAAAACAAGAGCCGTCTTATGTTGATTTCAAAGGCAGAGAGTATTGGGCGGGCTGGATACTTGCCTATTACCAATGGGAAACAAATAAACGATTTGAAGATATAGTCAAAGACGGTCTTACCCTTTCTACTGTTTTTTCAATGTATATTCTTCACGAAGCAGATGTAAGTAAATTTGTAGAAAGTGCAAACGAAGTAATTGCTCGTAATAAAGAAAATAAAAAATCCAAACTGCACAATATAAGAAAAGCAAGAGGTTTTACTCAACAAGAGTTAAGCGAAGCTTCTGGTGTATCGCTTAGAATGATACAACTCTATGAGCAAAAGCAAAATGATATCAGCAAGGCTCAAGTGGGTGTTGTATTAAACCTTGCAAAAGTGCTTGGTTGTGAAGTTGAAGATTTAATCGACTAATTTCCCCACTTTGCTAACTGCCACACAGGCAGCTATCAAGAACTAATTCTTAAATAAAACAATAAAATCTGTTGCCTGAAAGGGTAACAGATTTTTTGTTTTGCAATATAAACCTTCCGGATTTGCGATGGTTTCCTTCGAAAATCCATATGTGTTTTACACGCGTTATGTTTTGTTTAAACAACAAAGCTTGTTTGGATTGGTTGCTTGATTATATAGAGTCATTGTGATAAAATACGGATAAAATGAAGTGTATATTTAAGGAGAGAGCACTGATGAAGCATATACTAATATCTAAAGAGAAAAACCAATATGTTGCTAATTTGCATTGTCATACTACACTTTCGGATGGCAGAAAAACACCTGAGGAAATTCGTGATGCATATAAAGAGCAAGGGTACAGCATAGTTGCATTTTCGGACCATGATAATTATTTTGACCATAGTGATTTTTGTACAGATGATTTTGTTGCTATTAATTCCTTTGTGGCAGATATCAGCGACAATATTGTGAGTAGCAGTCAGTTCCGAAGATGCTATCATCTCAATGCATTCAATATAAATGGCGACAAAGAAGTTACTCTTCCTGCCACACCTGACTATAGGGATATGAAAGCTGTAAACGAATATATACAAAAACTTAAAAATTTAGGCTTTATAGTTGCGTATAATCATCCTTACTGGTCAATGCAGTGTCTTGATGACTATCGTGATTTAGAAGGCTGCAGTATTATTGAAATTTATAATAATTCTGTGTTTATTGAGGGCGGAGATGACGGACAAGAGCAGGTTTATGATGAAATGCTCCGTAGCGGAAAGCGACTGTTTTGTACTATGGCAGATGATAATCATAATGAGTTTCCTTTTGGCGATGTGCGGTGCGACAGTTTTGGGGGTAAAACAGTTTTTCTCTGTGATTCTCTCAGTTATGAATCTGTTATATCTGCCATGCAGAGTGGGTCATTTTATTGTACCCGTGAGCCGAGAATTTTTGAACTGACTTTAGAGAACGACAGAGTTCACATTGAATGTTCGCAGGCTCAACGTATAGCGCTCTCAACAGCAGGCAGACGCTCAAAGGCTTTACATGCCCCTGCGGGAGAATACGTAACTCAAGCAGATTTTCAACTGGAGGATGAGGATGTATACTTCCGAATTGAAGTGATAGGACCATCAGGAAAAAAGGCGAACACTAACGCATATTTTGTTGAAGATTATAAATGACACAAAAGCAGGTAGGGTAGTTATCAAGGACTAATTTCTAATAAAACAATAAAATCTGTTACCCGAAAGGGCAAGGTTGCTAAGGACAGAAAAACTCTTGGGAGACACTTTGTAATGAAGTGCTCCCGATTTTTTTATATAAAAAGTGACACTTTCGGCTTGAAAGTGTCATAGTGGGTTATATGCTTTGAAGGTAATTATGCCAAAGTGAAAATATTTTCTTCGGAGAGTATTAAGTGA
>JAZNVE010000095.1:0-5436 GCA_045592665.1 Acutalibacteraceae bacterium | reverse complement strand
GAAAATTTTAGAAAAGAGAAGAACAAGAATTGCAAGAAGAGCAAGAACTGCGAGAACAAGAAGGAAACCTAAACCCGAAATGCCTGAGGCATCAAAAAAGGTGAATTCCTCTGTTAAAGAAAGAAATGTCATATATATTCCTCCTTAATCAATTGCCTTGAATTCGTAGTCGTAAATTTTACCTGCCATTTTTTCGCGGTAATCGAAGAAGTTTTCTGCCTGAGTGGGGAATGCGATGTATGAAAGTACATCTTCGTCACTCTTGGCTTTTTCGCCGATTTCGGCTTTTGCTTTTTCGAACTGAGGCTCGAGAGTATCCGCATATCTGCCTTCGATACCTTTTTCATCGCCGAGAATCTGCTTTTTAACATCTTCGTTAACTTTACCGGGGGCATTACCATATTCGCCCATAAGGTAAGATTTAACTTCTTTTGATACCATTTTGTAGCGTTCACCTGCAAGAACATTGTTTGTAGCCTGAACACCAACCATCTGGCTCATGGGAGTAACAAGGGGAGGATAACCTAAGTCCTCACGAACTCTGGGAGTTTCAAGAAGAACTTCGTCAAATTTATCCATTTTACCCTGTGCAGTAAGCTGAGCAACAAGGTTTGAAAGCATACCGCCGGGAACCTGATAATCAAGAGCTTTTGTATCAGTTGTAAGAACTGTGGGGTTGAGAAGACCGCTTTCAAGAGCTTTCGCTCTGATGGGCTTGAAGAAATCAGCAACGCCCTGTAATACTTTACTGTCAAGACCTGTTTCGTAACCTAACTCCTGAAGAGTATAGTTAAGAGTTTCGGTAGCAGGCTGTGCGGTACCGCCCGACATTGAAGAAATAGCGGTGTCGAGTACGTCCACACCTGCTTCAACTGCCTTAAGGCAAGTCATAAAGCCAAGACCTGTTGTGCAGTGAGTGTGAAGAACGATGGGAAGGTCAACTGCCTCTTTAAGTGAAGAAACGAGCTTATATGCTTCTGCGGGGCTGAGGATACCTGCCATATCCTTGATTGCGATTGTCTGACAACCGAGTGACTGCATATTTTTAGCAAGTTCAACGTAAGAATCAAGAGTATGGATGGGGCTGATTGTGTAGCAGATAGCACCTGAAGCAATAGCACCGTTTTTAACAGTTTCATCAACTGCAACTTCGATATTTTTAACGTCGTTAAGAGCATCAAATATTCGGATGATGTCGATGCCGTTCTCAACGCTCTTTTTAACGAACATACGAACAACGTCATCAGAATAGTGATGGGAGCCTAAAAGGTTCTGACCTCTTAAAAGCATCTGAAGCTTTGTGTTGGGACAAGCCTTTTTAATTTTTCTGAGTCTTTCCCACGGGTCTTCGTTAAGATAACGAAGACAAGAGTCAAAAGTAGCACCGCCCCAGCACTCGAGTGAGTAGTAACCTGCTTTATCGAGCTCTGAAAGGATGGGCTGAAATTCATTGAATTTCATACGTGTTGCAATTAAGGATTGGTTAGCGTCACGCAACACGGTTTCGGTAAATTGTACCTTTTGCATTTTGCAGTTCTCCTTTATTATTTATTAAGGAATATATATGAACGGTAGCAACCAAGTGTTTCCATAAAAATTGCCTACCAATTTTCCCCACTATAGAATACACTAAAATACTTATTTTATCAAGAGAATTGATACAAATTTGTCAAAATGTGGTAATAACTTTTTCTTTGAAGTTACTTTTTTAATATTTTGCCAAGATACAGTTTAAAAATGTAGAAGAATGTATAATTAATAAAATGGTATTATGGGGAGGTGTTCGTTGGAAAACATTGACAAAAAAATAACTAAGAGTTATACTGAAATTAGATATTAATATATCGAATTATTAAACGGAGGATATTTTTATGAAAAAAGCGTTTGTAAATCAGCTTAAAAGAGTATTTTTTATAACCCTCTGTATCATTGTTTTTATCTCTTGCGTACCTGTGTCAACATTTGGTGCGAACGATATAATGTGTACGGAGAGTGGTTGTACAGGTTTGTATGAAAACGGTATTTGCTCATTAGATTCATCGCATTACGAAGCACCATTAAAAAACAGATCCGGTTATTATGAAATTGGTAATGCAGGGCAACTTTATTGGTTTGCTTTGGCGGTTAATGGCGGTGAAACGGCAATAAATGCTATTCTTACCGAGGATATTACAGTTAACAAGAATCTTCTTGAAAGCATTGAAAATGATGAGGATGGTAATATAACAAACGGGGAAGCCTTTATCCCGTGGAATCCGATTGGCTATTATGTCGACAGTGCGGATAATGTTTATTACAACGGCAAATTTGATGGTGGCGGACATATAATCAGCGGATTGTATGTCGCAGATTCCGAAAAGTCAAATGTGGGCTTTTTTGGCAGGATAGATGTGGCAACAATACAAAACGTGGGTGTTGTTGATTCGTATTTTTACGGTAAAAATTCAGTAGGTGGTGTTTGTGGCTCCGGTAATAACGGAAGCTTTTTGAATTGTTATAATGAGAGTGAAGTAAAAGGATCATCATATATCGGCGGAATTTGCGGAAACGTTGACAAAGGGTTGTTGGAGAATTGCTACAATAAAGGTAAAATTACAGGGTTATCGGTAAATGCCGGTGGTGTAGCAGGAGTTATCGGTAATAATTCTGTTACGGTAAAGGGTTGCTACAATACCGGTGAGATTGTTGGCGTTAAAAATGTCTCCGGGGTAGTCGCAAATAATTGCAGTAAAATTATAGAAGGGTGCTATAATACCGGTTCTGTAAGCGGCACCGGCGAAAAGATAGGCGGTATTGTGGGTCATAATAGCGGTAGTGCCTGTATTAATAATAGTTATAACTCCGGAAAAATCAAGGGAGATGATTATTATGTGGGAGGCATCGCAGGAGATAACCTTGGTAAAATACAAAACTGTTATAATACCGGAGAAATTTCTAATACTGTCGAGCTTTTTAAAATGAGTTACGTTGGCGGTGTTTCCGGTAGAAATTATGGCGGAACTATTTCACAATGCTACAATAAGGGAGATATAATTTGTGTGGGAAATGCTGTAGGAGGAATCTGCGGAAATAATTATCGAACGGCTTCAAACCCTGTTTCCGTAATAGAAAATTGTTACAATGCAGGCTCATTGAAAAGCGGTGCTAATCAGGTTGGAGGCATTTGTGGAATTAATTCAAGTGCAAATTGCTACATTAAAAATTGTCACAACGTGGGTACAATCATAGGATGGAATATGAATGTTGGAGGTGTTTGCGGTTTAGCAAATACGAATTCATGCATAGAAAATTGCTATTATTTATTTGGCTGTGCAACAGATAAAAATTCGACTGTTCAGTCCGGTATAGGTTCCTCAAGCTATAATGGTACTTCTTTGGATACGGAAGGATTAACTGTAAAAACCGGTAAACAATTTGCAAACGGTGAGGTTGCATATCTGTTGCAGTCGGTACAGGTTGCAGATGAAAAAAACGGAGTAATTCCGCAAGTATGGGGTCAGGAAAGTGATGCTGAGGGCTCCTATCCCATTCTTACCGGAAACTGTAAATACAAGGTTATAAAAATCGAGAATGGCGGATATTCTGTAGCCGGTAAAGGGGATGTAAACGGTGATGGGGTAATCAGCACTGAGGATTATCAGCTGAGCGTAAACACTGCTCTGAGTACAGAGAACACCTTGACAGATGCGGAGGATAAAGAGACATTTGCAAGAGTGGATGTAAACAGTGATACTGTTGTTGATGTCCTTGATGTGGCATTTCTTGAAAAAATGATAAACGGACATTGTTGATTAATACAATTAATCCACCATAGTTTCTTGAAAGAGGCTATGGTGGTTCTGTTTTTTATTATACTATTATATATAGTGTCATTTGCAGAATACGTGTGCACCTATTGTGGTTACAACGGGTCGTGTGCGTATCCATCTGTTTGAGGTTTTTGCGGGGTTGTAATAATACAACGAACCGCCGGAAGGATCCCAGCCGTTTATGGCATCCTGTGCCGCCTTACGGGATGTGGCATCGGGACTTACGGACCAGTTGCTGTCTGTAACGGCGGAAAACGCACCTTTCTGATATACTACACCCGAAACTGTATCGGGGAACGATGAAGAATCAACACGGTTTAAAACAACCGCACCCACTGCTACCTGACCGATATAACTTTCCCCACGTGCCTCTGCAGCAATTACTTTAGCCAACAAATATACGTCCGATGAACTGTATCCGCCCGTAGAGGCAGTAGTTGAATTTCCGAGACCTAAATATAAAAGGGTCTTTCGTCCGGCGATTCCGTCTGCTGTAATGCCCACGGATTTTTGGAATTGTCTTACGGCACTCTGGGTTTTAACTCCGTATATACCGTCTATACTACCGTTGAAAAAACCAAGGGAGCGGAGCTTAGTCTGAATTCGACGTACTTCATCTCCACGGGAACCCAATTTAGAAAGAACTTCAGTTGATTCGGTTTTTGTTTCGTTTGCTTTTATTACACCTACGGTACAGGTAATAACCGAAAGGCAAAGAATAATGCATATTGCTCGGAATGCTTTCGAATGTAAAAAATCAGTATAATTATTGAATTTGAATTTAGTCAAAAAAGTCACCTCGTAATTGTGTTTAGTAATAGGTTTTTCTGTTTTTTTGAGTTTATACATTGTTTATACAAAGTTTTGAACATCAAAATTGTGGTGCAAAATATGGTAAAACACAACATCTTGTGATGGTAAAATTTTTCTTAAAAATAATTAAAAAAGTTTGAAAAAAGGTGTTGACTTTTTGAAAATCCTTTAGTATAATACCCGAGCACTCACACGAAAGAGCTGTGAGGCGCGAGGGCATCTCAATTGAGTGAGCCTAAGCGGACATCTTTTGGAAAACGGGAAATCGCAACACCCGGGAGGGTGGAAGAAGCTGATAAAAAAGTTAAAAAAAGATGTTGACAAAGCGAGATGATTGTGATATTATCTTAAGGCACTCGCGCGAGGGGGAACCCGAGGCGGTGCGAACGAACCTTGAAAATTAAACAACGATTGAAAGAAAAAACCCTTGAGATTTTTTTGAGCGCAAATAATTGCGAAAGTAAACCGGACTTAGAAATAAGTAAACGGAAAAGATACGTCAGTATCGAAAAGAGCTAAGAGCTCTGAGAAATGGTTTGGACACTCTGAGGAGTGTTTAGATATAATTTTTTAGAGAGTTTGATCCTGGCTCAGGACGAACGCTGGCGGCGTGCCTAACACATGCAAGTCGAACGGAGATACTTTTGAGGAGACTTCGGTCAACGAGACTGTATCTTAGTGGCGGACGGGTGAGTAACGCGTGAGCAATCTGCCTTTCAGAGGGGGATAACATTCTGAAAAGAATGCTAATACCGCATAACGTACCGAGGTGGCATCATCATGGTACCAAAGGAGCAATCCGCTGAAAGATGAG
>JAZNVE010000094.1:0-10331 GCA_045592665.1 Acutalibacteraceae bacterium | reverse complement strand
TAGGCTTTTATAATTTTTCTTTCCTTAAGGAATCCCTTTACATCCTCGTGTGCTTTCTTAAACAATTGCACCCTGCAGGCAGTCACCTTTTTTTCGGCGGCCTCGGAATAGCGGCTATCTACAAAAAGCACCGCATCATCCTTGGTTACAACAAGGTATCCGTCACTTGAAGCAAAGCCCGTAAAACGAAGGCGGTTAACGGGTGAAAAAATTATAATTGCCTCGTATTTATTTTTAAGAAAGCTTTGCAGCTCATTTATCCCCATAATAGCCGTGCTCCTTTATGAAGGCTTCCCTTATAGGTGCTTCTTTAATTCTGTTCTTTTTATAGTGGTTTTTCCAAAACCATTTATTTTCTACCGGGTCAACAAGGATAGGCACTGCACCGCAACGGTTTGCTGCGACAACGTCGGTAAAAACCTGGTCCCCTACCATACCGATTTTTTCAATAGGCACCTTAAGTTTACGTGACATACGAAGTAGGCCTAAGGGCAAGGGCTTTTTGGAATATGCGTTGAAGCGTACACCGAATGTACGGGAAAACCATAATGCCCTGATGCGAGGAGTGTTTGTTACAATAGCAACCTTTATACCTGCTTCCTTAAGGGATTTTATCCAGGAAATAGCACCGGGTATTGTAGAAAATGTTGCATCCTTAACGGTTGTGTTATCCAAATCAAAAAGGATTGCATCAAGCCCTAATTTCTTTACTATTTCGGGGGTAATATCATTCACCTTATGAAACATATATTTTATTGTGGTGTCTTTTTCAAGTTGCATACAAACACCTCCCATAATAATACAATTTTATAATAACACAAAAAAAATAAAAAATAAAGAGATGGTGCCTAAAATAAGGTACCATCTCTCACTTTTTTAATAGAACTTACGCTTACGAGCAGCTTCGGATTTCTTTTTTCTCTTTACAGAGGGTTTTTCATAGTGCTCTCTCTTACGGACTTCCTGAATAACACCGTCTCTTGATGTCTGTCTTTTAAATCTGCGAAGAGCGCTGTCCAAAGACTCGTTCTCTTTAACTTTTACCTGACTCATTTATAGTTCCCTCCCTCCGCTGTTACCAACAAAGGTACAATTATCAATATACATTTAGCATTATACAATGTCAAATGCTCTATGTCAAGAGGTAAATTGATAAATATTTGTAAACAGACCCCTCGCTTATTTTTCAATGTACTTTTCTGCTTGCAGGCGGAACATATAGGCATATTTCCCGTCAAGAGTCATCAACTCCTCGTGGGAGCCGTGTTCTACAATCTCACCATTTTCAAGCATATATATTTCATCTGCCATAACCGTTGTCGAAAGTCTATGAGAGATAAACAATACTGTTTTGCTGTCAGCCGCCTTCACCATGGACTGATTAAGAGAATATTCCGCAATCGGATCAAGGTTTGCACTTGGTTCATCAAGAATTGCAAAAGGACAATCCTTATAAAATGCTCTTGCTATGGCAATTTTTTGTGCTTCACCACCTGAAAGTGAAACCCCGTCATCGTCAAACTCTCTCAAAAGAATACTGTTTGTGCCATTGGGTAGCTCTCTGTCAAAACTTGCCGCCTCTAATGCCTCCTCTGCCTTTTTGGAATCCGGGGAGTCATTCATTGCAACATTCTCGCCCAAGGTTGCTCCGAAAAGGGAAAAATCCTGAAAAACAGCAGCGAAATTATGATGATACGAATTTATATCCCAATCCTTTATATTAATCCCATCAAGAGTTATGGCACCTTCCGTAACATCATAAAGACGTAACAAAAGATTCGTAAGGGTTGTTTTACCTGCGCCGTTATATCCCACAAGAGCAATTTTTTTATATGGTGATATTTCAAGATTTATATTTTTTAAAACATATTTGTCAGTACCGGGATATCTGAATGAAACATTTTCAAATTTTATTACCGGAGGTTTTTCAAAAACCTTCTTATTATTTCCCGAAACCATTTTTTCCTTTGCATTCATAAATTTTCGGAATTTTTCTACATAAAGCCCGTTCTCTCTTATGTTTATAGCAAATTGACTTGTTATTGCAAAAACACTGGTGCTGATAGATGCGGCACCATTAAATGTTGCAGCGAAGTCACCCATACTTGCTTCTTTAGTCACAATAGCCTTATATCCCATAAGCAGAGTGATTCCTAAATAAATAAGAATTGTCATAGGTAGTGATTCCTGACAAAAATACAGCTTCCATTGCCTGGTAAGATACGGTGCGATTGTTTTTATACGATCAAAAACATTTTTATTATATCTGGTTTCAATCATTTTTCCGGCACCGGAAAGACGTAACTCCTTGGCATAATCCTGTAAATAAAAAACCCTGCTGAAATAAAGATTTTTTCTGTCATAGGGAATCATTGCCTCGGTTCGTTCCACATTCACCTTTGCAATAAGCCTACCTATCGGCGTCATTATCGCAACGCACACCACAACAAAAATCAGGCAAACAGGATCAATTGTAACTATAACAGCACCAATGGTAAACACCCCTACAACATTAGTGAGTATATCCTGCGTATTGGATAAAACCGCATTGGCACGTTCATTCATAGAATTCATTGCAAGAACCAAATCATTGTAATATTCCGGATTGTCGTACGCCTCATAATCCATTTTTGCCGCTTTTTCATAAATCGTTTTATAAATTGCAAAATAAAGTTTTTCTCTTTGTTTTGGCAGAGAAACCTCGTAAAACAAAGTTGTGCAAAGGTTTGTTATAACAACAAAAGCGACGAAAAGAACGAGAGCAATCGCCACCCTATAAAAATCCTTCCCTTCAGTAGCAACATCAATAATATATTTCAGCAGAACAACATTTGAAAGAGTCCACGGCAAGTTTGCAAGCACATCAAAAAACAAATAACCAAAAACCATAAAGGGAGTGTGCTTGAAAATAAAACTCAGCATATATATATAATTCTTGAATGAATTTACCTTTTTATCCTTCATCCACACTCACCCCCTTGTAGCCCGATGCCTGTAGCTCAAACATCTCGCTGTATGCTCCGCCAATATTCATAAGTTCAGTATGCGTACCTTGCTGTGAAATCTCACCTTTATTAAACACAAGAATTTTATCCGAGCGAGTTGCACTGGAAAGTCGATGGGAAATATAAATTACCGTTTTTCCTTTTGTTCCTTCCATTAAAGCATCATACATTTTGCTTTCCGCAACCGGATCAAGCGCCGACGACGGCTCATCGAGAATAGCAATATCAAAATCTCTTGCAAAAAGACGGGCTATTGTAACCTTTTGGGTTTCACCACCGGAAAGCAACACACCGTCTGCATCAAACTCTTTTGTCAGAAGTGAGTTTTCTTTGTTGGGAAGCTTACCGACTTTTTCATACGCACCTGCTGTTTTTAACGCATTTACAGCAATTTCACTGTTTTGTTGCGTTACCTCCTCCGTTAAGACGTTTTCTGAAACAGTCATTGCAAAAACCCGATAATCCTGAAAAACGGACGAAAACTTTTCACGATATTTTAATAAATCGTATTCTTTTATATTTATACCATTGTATAGAATTTCGCCTTCCGTTACATCGTAAAAACGCAAAAGAAGCTTTGAAAGGGTTGTTTTTCCCGCTCCGTTATGTCCCACAACGGCAATGGTCTGACCTTTTTCTATCTTAAAGGAAACATTTTTTATAATATACGGCGAATCCTCCGAGTATCTGAAATACACATTTTTAAATTCAAGACTTGAAAAATCCTCGGGAATAATACCTCCGCCTTGTATCTTTGGCTCATATTCAAGAAACTCTCTTAAATTCTGAACCCAAAGACAGTGCTTTTGTTGCATTGCAAAATAATATGCCAATTGATTTAATTTGTTTCGACAGGTAGTTATAGCAGAAACAAGCACAGAAAATTCGGAAATTTCAATATCCCTTGTCACCATAAGTCTGTAACAGCCATAAACGAAACCTCCGGTTACGGGTATAATTTCCGCAAAATAGTCAGAAATACATTCAAGCAACGCAATTTTCCAACCGTATTTTTTTATAACCTGTATATTTTTCTCTATTGCCTTGCGAAAGCGTCTTTCCAACACCACAAAAATATTTGTAGTCTTTATTTCCTTTGCAAAATCCTTTAAAAGAATTGTTCTTCTGATGTATTCCTTATGTCTTTCGTAAGGTGTCATATCCTTTTCTTTTTGAAGTTCTAAATTGTTTTTAAATGTTCTGAAACCAATAACGATAACAGGACAAACAAGGAAAACAAGCAACCACGGGTCAATTGATATAAGGTAAACTACTAATAAAACAAGACTGATTACCGACCCCATCGTCCAGGCGGAGCCTTCTATAATTCTTTTAAATCCGCTTTTTTCTATAACCCAGGTAGCTCTGTTATATTTATCAAAAAAATCGGGATTTTCATAACATCCAAGCTCTACTTCCTGAGCCTTCTTGAATATCAAAGAATTAATATAGCTCTCGCATTTTATTTCAAACTTTATCCTCACCGTATAAACATTTATATAACCAAGCAGGTCAACTAAAAGCTTACCTGCGACAATAATGCACATTCTTATTGCAAACTCTTTAAACGTCCCGTTACCCTCAATAATCGAAAGGGCTGTTTCAAGAAACATTACGTTTACAACTACCGCGTAATAAATGTTTTCTGCGATATATGAAAAATATATTATAAAAAGTGATATGGGTGCACTTTTCAAAGCACATCCAAGCATAAAAAAAGTGTTTTTCAACACGTGAGCTTTTTGTTTAGGTTGTTTTTTTCGAATTTTTTTCATTCTTTTTCTCCGACAACAAAGATAAAATTGTTAGTAAATTGTATATAAAAAAATCTCTATTGTCAATAAAAAAAGGGAAGCCGAAGCTTCCCTTTGAAAAATTAGTGTATTTATTATTTAGCAAGTGAACCGATATACATCATATATCCGCCAATCTGAGCACCGAATTCGGGTGCACCGTCCATGATGAGCTTGCCTTGCTGAACAGACTCAATCATATCGTCAATGGACATAAGAATACCGAGGGCACTGTCAAGGTTATTGAAACGCATTGTAAAGAAAGGAAGAGCACGTTTGTATTCGCCTCTACCGGCTTTACTCTTACCGGCTTTGATTCTGATATAAGCAGAAACAGAATCCTCGCCGTCAACCTTCCAGGCATAAACACGGTCGGGACTCTTAGAAGTCCAGTCGTGAATTTCCTCGTGACCCATTTTGTTAAGAGTACTGATACCCGAAGAAAGAAGATAGAAATAGCACTTAACTGTAAGACGTTTATCCTCTTCTTTTTCCGGAGGTTTCTCAGCAGTGAGAAGGCTTGACATTTTAAGAAGAGCCATCATAAATGCGGCTAATTCTTTAACATTTGATAAGCCGATAAATTTAGGTAAGGTTGCGGGGCCGATTTTGCCTTTGAAAAAGGCATTCATTGTTTCAACAGATTTAAACTGAAGCTCAACGAACTTTTGATTCTTAATTCTGTAAGCAACTTTGTTAGCGTGAACGAGCCATTCGTCACCGTTTACAACAAAGTGGGTAGCCCACTTTCCTTCGGGAGCATCGGGGTCAAGACAACTAACCTGATAAATGCAGTGAATATTCTCAAACTTCTTCTGAAGTGAGGGTACATCTGCAACGATAGTTTTCAAGAGGGGCAACGCACCGCAAAGGAATATTTTATTAGTATACATAGCTTCTTGTGTATTTGCCATGAGAAATCATTCCTTTCGATTTAGTGAGGAGTTGGAAGTGAGGCGTTTCGGGACCTGCGGTCAACATTTTGGGACCTCCCACCACCTGGCGGTGGTCCCCCCTCCTCCTGAAGCAGGAGGGCGAGGCTTCGCAAACCGAAACCATATCATTCTCCAACTTCCCTTTTTTGTGGAGAGGTTGGCAGATTTGGTTTTTATCGACCCCGACGCGTATAAAGATACGCGAGTTTGGGGAGATAAAAGCCGAAGATGCCTTCCTATCCGCAAAAAACATTAGAACTCGTCGTCCCAGTCGTTATCCTCTTCAAAGTCAGCCTTCATAACTTCACGAACTGCGTCGATGATACCGTTGGAGTCAATACCAAGGTAGGACATAATATCTTCATGAAGACCGATGGGTGCGAATGTGTCCTGAACACCTAATTTCTTGAATGCGCAACCCTTACCGGATTCAACAACAACCTCTGCAACTGCAGAACCGAGACCACCGATAACGGTGTGGTCTTCAACAGTGATGATACGACGAGTATCCATAACTGCTTTAAGAACTGCCTCTTTATCAAGGGGTTTGATTGTGTGCATATCAAGAACGCGAACCTTAAGTCCGTCGGCTTTCTCAAGGAATTCAGCTGCCTGATAAGCCTGGAATACACAGGAACCACAAGCGATAACTGTGATATCTGAACCCTCGTGAACTTCTACTGCCTTACCAACTTCAAAGCCGTAGTCGGCGTCTTTGTAAAGAACACGGTCAAAGCCACGGTTGATTCTGATGTAGAAGGGGCCGGGTGTATTGTAAGCTGCCATAACTGCGTTGTAGGTTTCGTAACCGTCAGCAGGGCAGATAACTGTAAGGTTGGGAATAGAACGTGTAAGTGCAAGGTCGCAGATAGCGTGGTGAGTTGAACCAGCCTGACCGAAGGATGTACCTGAGTGAGTAGCAATAACTTTTGCGTTTACGTTCTGGTAGCAAAGGTCAGTGTGAAGCTGGTCTGCAGAACGGAAGGATGCAAACTGTGAGAATGTTGAAAGGAAGGGAACGAGACCTGCCTTAGCCATACCTGCAGCAACACCGAACATATTCTGTTCTGCGATACCTACGTTAAAGAATCTATCAGGGAACTTCTTCTGGAAATCACCGATTTTAGTTGATTTTGCAAGGTCAGCAGTAAGAGCTACGACCTCGGGATGTGCCTCTGCTAATTCAACGAGAGCCTGACCGTAAATTTCGGCTGTTGAGAGAGAGGTTGACTGTTCAGCTGTATAACTTAATCCGCCTGCCATAATTATTCTGCCTCCTTTTCAACACGTGCAATTCTTGCAGCATAAGATTTTTCAAGAGCTTTTTTACCGTTTTCATACTTAGCATCGTCAAATGCACCATAGTGCCATCTGAAGTCGCCTTCGATGAAGTCGATACCGCAACCCTTTACCGTATCGCAAAGGATAAGAACGGGTTTGTCTGTTTCATTTTCATAAGCAAAGTCAATAGCTTCGCAAAGCTCTTTAATATTGTTACCGTCGATTTTCTTAACGATGAAACCGAAAGCCTCCCACTTATCTGCAAGGGGTTCAAGAGCCATAACATCCTCTGTGTTACCGTCAATCATATTGTGGTTACGGTCAACAAAAGTGATGAGGTTTGTAAGTTTATAGTGAGCTGCACTCATTGCTGCTTCCCAGTTAGAGCCTTCGTCAAGCTCACCGTCACCGAGAACAACGAATGTCTTGAAATCTTTGTTAAGAAGACGGGCTGCAAGAGCAGTACCTACACCGATTGAAAGACCATGGCCAAGAGAACCTGTTGAAGCGTCAACGCCAACAACCTTGTTTGAGTCAAGGTGCATACCCATTTTTGAACCTGAAAGGTTGAAGGTCTTGAGCATTTCTTTATCGTTGAAGCCCAGGTCGCAAAGCACGGGTGCATAAGCAATACCTGCGTGACCCTTACTGAGAATGAATCTGTCGCGATCTTCCCAATTGGGTTCCTCAACTTTAATGTGCATATATTTGTGATAGCACACTGTCATAATATCCATAACACTCATACCGCCGCCGATATGGCCGCTACCTGCCCAATAGGTAGTATCAAGGCAGAGATTACGGAGTTCATTTGCTTTCTTTTCAAGAGCAAGCCACTCCTGTTTTGAAAGAGCCATTTTATATTCCTCCTAAATATAAATTACCGAACACTCGGTTCAATTCCTGTTATCAGCCCAATTCGGGGTGATTCTTTTTAACCGCTTTGAATGCATCCTCAGCGATTTCAACTGAAAGGTTAATATCCTCACGAGTGAGAGAAGCGTTGATAAAGTGGTTGTGGTGAGATGTGATGAACAAGCCTCTGTTAACACATTCAGCAACCCACTCCTGATGAAGAAGAAGTGAATCATCATTAGCAATTCTCAAATAGAAAAGTGCGGGTTCGCCAGAAACAACAAGGTTGAAGCCGTGCTCAGCACCTGCTTTTTTGAAGCCGTCGGTAACTAATGTACCAAGCTCACGGAACATTTTAGGTGTATCAAGAGCCTTCATCTTGTTGATACAAGCGATACAAGCAGCAAAGGGAACGCCACTCATCCAATAAGAACCTGTGTATGTAATACCCGAAACGGTTGATTTCATATGTTCGCCACCGCAAAGTGCCGACATATTGTAGCCGTTAGCAAGAGCCTTACAGAAACAGATAAGGTCAGCCTTGAAGCCATAGAAATGGTCGGAGCCTGCAAGGTCAAGACGGAAACCTGCACGAACGTCGTCAATAATAAGAACTACGCCGTGGTCGTCACACCATTTACGTACTGACTGCCAATATTCCTTTGAAGCAACCTCGTTATCCTTAAAGTTACCATGGTCATAGGGCTGAGCAATAATACCGGCAATATCGCCGTTGTTATCATCATAAGCCTTCTGGATAGCATCAAGGTCAAACCAGGGGCAGATAATATTATTTGCAACGTCTTCGGGAGTAATACCGGGGTAGTCGATTTTCTGTGCCCACGGGAAATCTCCGTGATAATAGTACTTAAGGAAAATAATTTTTTTCTTGTGAGTGTGTGCTCTTGCAGCCATTGTTGCAAGTGTAGTTGTATCGGAACCGTTTTTGCAGAAAAATGCCCAATCGGCAGATGCAACTGTATCAACAAGGGTTTCAGCACATTCAACCATAACCTTTGCAGGTGCTGTTGTACAGTTACCGAGCTTCAACTGCTTAAGAGCTGCGGCATCAACGTCGGGGTCATTGTAACCGAGAACGTTGGGACCGTAGGCACACATATAGTCGATGTATTTGTTGCCATCAACGTCCCAGAAATATGAGCCCTGTGCTCTTTCTGAGAATGAAGGCCACTTTGAAACAGGAATCCACTGTCCTTCAGCAGGACCTAAATGACCGTAAATACCTGAAGGAATAACCTTTGTTGCCCTTTCAAACATTTCACGGCTTTTTGTGGTATCAAATGTCGGGAACTTACTCATATTACTTCCTCCTTACGCAAGATATAATGCAACTCTGTCAAGTATACGGTTAACGTTATCAAGCATACTGACAAGACCGTGCATTTCGATTTTACCTACACCAATACAATCAAGAGCATTAACCTTGCCGTCAAAGAGGTCTCTTGCGATTTCAATAGATTCAAAAATCATAGAGGAACGATATTTTTCGGGAACCTTTTTAACGGTAACAAGGCGGTGGTCTTTGCAAACAATTTCAACACCGATATTGTCCTTTATGCCGAGATAAATGCTTCCGTCAGCAATAGACTGTGCGCTGAATTTACCGATTTCGTCGTTGTTACCAATCTGAGAAATTGCAACACCTATGGTATAAAGCATAAGCTTTGTGCTGATTTCGAAGAAAACGGGGTCTTTAAGGTCCTCTTCGGTTGCTCTCATATATTTTGAAAGCAAATCTGTAAGGGGTGTAAAGGTTTTAAGAAGAAATTTAATGTGTGTAAAACCCTTTGAGGGTATGGGAGTTACCGTACCGTCAATAAGACCGTTGAACTTCTCACAGCTTGAGAAGGGAAGCTTAACGTCACAGTTACTGCAACCCTGCTCCATACGGCATTTTCCGTTTTTGAAATAAATTGTGGCAGAAGGTCCGCCCTTTACTTCAAAACCGATGGAAATAGGTTTCTTGCCCTGAAGAAGCTCTGATGCCTCGGGGACAAGCTCACAAAGATTTTCCAATGTTCCTAAAACTGCGTACATATTTATGTAGGCAAGGGTTCTGGAATCCATTAAGTTTGGCAAAACAAACATCCTCCTTTTTGCTAAACATTTATAGTCTATAATATTTTAGCAGATGAATGGTGCAATGTCAACAAATACCACCAAACAAAATCCAGTGATTTTTGTGATTTTCGCCGTGAAATCGGCATTTTTTTGTTTTTTTAAACACAAGAAATTTTCACCCCGAAAACCTGCATAAAACCAATGTTAATTTTTTGTTAAATTTTCACACTCTTTTTTTATAGGCTCGTTTTTTTCTTGACAATCATTATTATTATAGTATAATTAAGGTGAACGTAAATTCACTCTCAAGGAGGTTACTTATTATGGACACAAGATTCGCAATTAGTGAGTATCATGACGCTGCTGCCGTTACAAGACAG
>JAZNVE010000093.1:0-1801 GCA_045592665.1 Acutalibacteraceae bacterium | reverse complement strand
TCAGGCATAAGGCGAATTACCTCAACACCCGCTCTTTCAAGAGCACTTATGGGTTCACCAACACTTGGATGTTCGATAGCCGTAGTTACTATACGGTTACCCTGCTTTTTGAGTTTTTGGTATGTACCGAAAATAGCGGTGTTGTTAGCCACCGTACCCGAGGAGGTGAAAAAGAAATTATCGTCACTTACACCTAAAAGTTTTGATACTTTTTTTCGGCTCTTTTTAAGTTCGGCGGACGCATCACTACCCATTGAATGTAAAGAGGTCGGATTGCCCCAATTTTCGGTTATGGCTTTGATGGCAACCTCGGTAGCCTCGTTACAAGGTTTAGTGGTTGCACTGTTATCAAAATAAGCAGTCAAAAGCACGACATCCTTTGTTAAATCAAGTTATCATTAATCAGTTTATTATACAATATTATTATACTTTTTGTAAATGGTTTTGGGTTAAGTTTTATTGTATTTTTCTTGAATAATTTGTGAATATAAGGAGAAAATGCTCTTAAAGAAGATTTTAACTCTAAGGAGCGAGAATATGATAAAAACTAGACGAGGTTTAATCAGAATCATCAGTTTTTTAAGTGCAGTTGTGGTGACACTTGCCATTTGGGGGTCAGTAAACGCATATAAACTTTCACAGGCAAAAATTGCCATAAAAATCTCCAACGAAAGGGCTCTTACTCAGTTGGGCACATACCTTGATGACATAAGCCTGAATTTACAGAAATGTATGTATTGTAACGGTGACAGTATGTTGTCGGACGTATCTGCGGACCTATGGCGTTCAAGTGCTTCGGCAAAGGAGAGTTTATCCGAGTTAACGGACGGAAATACGGAGATATCGGGGGTTTATAAATTCTTATCCCAGGTGGGAGAATATACAATTTCTCTTAATAAGCGATTAGCCCAAGGCGAAAAAATATCCGTTGAAGAAACAGGGAATCTTACAAAACTTCTTGAATATGCACAAAATTTAAGCAAAAACGTGAATTATCTAATTGAACAGGAAGAAAACGGGTTACTTGATTTTGAAGAGATAAAAACCACCTTGCAGAGTGATACGGGTGAAAGATTGTATCTTGGTAATGAACTCAATGATGCTAATCAATCATTAAGCGAGTATCCGACCCTTATTTATGATGGTCCGTTTTCCGACCATATTATGAACAAGAAGTCTTCAGTAACGGAGAATATGCAAAAGGTTACCGAGGCACAGGCAAAGGACAAAGCAGCAAGATTTTTAGGTATTAAAAGCAATGATTTGCATTTCTTAAGTAAAACTCAGAATAATATGAGTACCTATACTTTCTATAACTCAAAATATACTGTTTCAGTTACACAGAATGGCGGTATTGTAAGCAGTTTAATAACCTCCGATTTTGCTTCACAAATCGAACTTTCTTACACCGAAGCTATAAAAAAGGCAACTGAGTTTTTAAAAAAACAAGGCTATGACAAAATTAAAGAAAGTTATTATTCCACAACGGATGGTATTTGTACAATCAACTTTTCTTACTATGAAAACGGGATAACCTATTATACGGATTTAATTAAGGTGAGCGTTTCACTTGATAAGGGTGAAATTACCGCTTTTGATGCTACCGGGTATCTTATGAATCATCACAAACGAACTGTTCCTAAAAAAGTAAAATATACCATTACAGAGGGTAAGAAACTTATTAATCCGAGCCTTGAGATATTGGCACATAAAAAAGCATTTATTCCCACTGATTGGGAAACCGAAAACTATGTTTATGAGTATAGATGCCGTGACAAAAAAGATAATGAAGTGCTTATTT
>JAZNVE010000092.1:0-30504 GCA_045592665.1 Acutalibacteraceae bacterium | reverse complement strand
AATACCACTCGCCGTAAGGCAAATAAAACTGCGTGAGTGTCCTCAGGACACCCACGCATTACAGCCCCGCTTTTTTATGTGTTACATTGACCGCATTCGGTATAACCTTTATTTAAAAGTTCTTCTTTTGTACCAAAGTATTCTTCCCTGTTTTTATCACTCATTGATTTTGCCGATGAACAATCGGGAAGATGTATTTTTTTAGAATTGGTGTTAAGCACGTAATCGCACTTTTCGTCGGTGGTATCCTTACCGTAATTAAGCGCGGGATCATCGTCAAAAGCAACGCTTTCGCCCGTAGCATAATCTAATTTTACGCCCGGTTGATTGTTATAGCAATACACGTTAAAGCAGATTCCGTCGCCCTCATCCTCAACTGATAAAGCCTCCATCTGCACACCGCGTGCCACAAGTTCATCACCTTTAAAAATCGGGGTTACTCTGTATAAAACGTGGTTTCCTGTTTCTTTTATGTAGTCTGCAACCATATTTTCAAACGGTAACATTCCCTGTACATTCATATATCTTGTGCCTGTAATAAGATTTCTTTCGTTGGCATTTTCGCCCGACAACTGAAAACCTATAAGATGGCATCGGTTATAAAGATATTTGCCATCGACACAATCATACTTTGCGGTTTTCCATCCGCTTGGCTTAACCTGACCGATTTCGCCACGGTCCTCGGTTGGCATAGTTTCTAACCCAAGACAAGCGAAGGTAACACCGCATCTGCCAAGGTTATCGAGGGGTGCGTAATTTTCAAAATACGTTTTGTCCGCATCCTCGGTTGATAAATCGGGGATGTTATCGTTTATAACACAATAAGCCTCGCCACTAAATTGGGGAATATCGTCTAAATCCGCAAAAGAATTTTTCGATATTTCGGTTTGTGTAGCGGTTTCGGATTGTAAAATCTGCTCAGGTCCATCGTCAGAAGAAATGCCTGAACCGAGGCAACCGCCCAACATAAGACTGAATATTGATATTACTATAATAATCGGGGTTAAGAACCTTTTATTCTTCATAAATCTCACCTTTTGTAGGTTTCTTTTGTGATTTTTTCATGTGAAAAGCCTTTGAAATCAATGGTTTCAACCAATTCAAGTTCGGATAAATCCACACTGCATTTTAAGTCCGCCGGATAAACCCTATTCCATTTATAAACTACAATTTCGTTTATTCCTGAAACGGCTTTTAAAGTATTATTTTCAACAAAGCATGTATCATTTTCACTTGCTTTAATCAAAAATTCTTCGTCAACAATTACATTTTCGCTGTAATCCGCAAAAAGTTTCTCCGAAAACGGTGATATACGGAGTTTTTCACCATTAAGTTTATTGATAATATCTTTAAGAACCTCTTTATCCCGACTCTGACGGCGGTTATTAAAGAGCATTCCCCCATTATCATCAAGGCAAATTATAACTTTCATACTTAAATCCTTTCAGCAATTTCAGGGAATATTTCAAGGCTTCTTTTTAAAATACCGTGCATCTGTGCAATGGCGACGCCGTAATTTACTATTGGTACACCCTGCGCCTTTGCACAAGTAAGGCGGTACTTCATTTCCTTTTCATTAAGCATACAACCGCCACAATGCACAATAAGTGAAAACTCGCTTAAATTATCGGGAAATTCACCACCCGAGGTAAAGGAAAATTCAGGTTCACTTTTAGTGAAATCCCTTATCCATTGGGGCATTTTAACTGTGCCGATATCGTTACATTGGCGGTGATGGGTACAACCCTCGCTTATGAGAATTTTATCCCCATCCTTAATTTTTGAAAGTTTATTTGCACCGTCCGCAAGCACATCAAGGTCACCTTTGTAAAGTGCCATAAGTATTGAAAAGGATGTAAGGACTATGTCTGACGGTAAAATTTCTGCAACTTTACCGAAAACCTGCGAATCCGTAATAACCAGTGCAGGTTTATTTTTCAAGCCCTCAACAGTATCCTTTAACTGTTCGGGTTGGCAAACTATGGCGGTACAATTCCTATCAAGAATTTCCCTTAAGGTCAATTGTTGAGGTAGAATAATTCTTCCCTTTGGGGCGGATTCATCAATAGGAGTAACCATAATTACCGTATCGCCCTCGTTAAGTTTATCGTAAACGATATAACGAGGTGATGAAACCGTTTTAGCCAACTGACCTATTTTTTCTTTAAGTAAATTAATGTTTTCGCCTCTCAAAGCACTTACAAGGATTTCGTTTTCTTTTAAAACGATTTCCTTTTGAGAAATATCGCTTTTGTTGTAAGCCACTATGTAGGGAATATCACGTTTTTTGAAAAGTTGAATAAGCTCCTTTTCTTTTGCGGTTAAATCAACACTAACATCCGTTACAAGTATTGCAATATGGATTTTAGAAAGTATTTCGTTGGTCTTTTCAACCCTCTTTTCACCGAGAGCGCCCTCGTCATCAATACCTGGGGTATCAATAATCACAACGGGACCCAAGGGCAATAGTTCCATTGCCTTTTTAACCGGGTCAGTGGTAGTACCTTTAACATCCGATACTACCGAAAGCGACTGACCCGTAACCGCATTAACAAGGCTTGATTTACCCGCATTACGCAAACCGAAAAAACCTATGTGTATTCTTTCGGCAGATACAGTTTCATTTAATCCCATAAAATCACCTTAATCTGTACGTATTAAAATCTGAAATCACGTCTGTTTGAATTTTTAATATCTTCAATATTTTTCTTCGCAATATTACGAACCTTTTCAAGTGGCACGTTTTCAAGTTCCTTTGCCACCATTTCGTATCCCGCTTTCTTTGTTTCGGGTGAAGCATAGTCCTCAAGATACTCGCTGAGAGTCATAAGTGCGTTGGGATGGCAACAGTTAAGAATCTGACCGCTTTTGCAAAGGCTCATAAATCTGTCACCCGTTCTGCCCTCTCTGTAACAAGCGGTGCAGAATGATGGAATATGACCATTAAGCATAAGCCAACGAACTACCTCGTCAAGAGTACGTTGGTCGGAAACATCAAACTGTTCCGAATCGTGAGGACGTTCCTCTTCGGTATAACCACCAACGGATGTACGTGAAGCACCGCTTATCTGTGATATACCGAGGTGGAGTGCCTCACCACGGACCTTTTCACTTTCGCGGGTTGAGATAATCATACCCGTATAAGGAACGGCAATACGAATACAAGCGATAATTTTTTTAAACATCTCGTCGCTTATACCGTTATCAAATGTATCGGGGTCAATATCGTCCGCACGTTTAAGACGAGGAACACTTATGGTATGAGGACCTACGCCGTGAACCGCTTCGAGATGTTCTGCGTGCATGAGAAGACCTACAAATTCATACATATATCTCTCGAGTCCGAAAAGCACACCAAGACCTACGTCGTCAATACCGCCCTCCATGGCTCTGTCCATAGCCTCGGTATGGTAATCGTAATCGTGCTTAGGACCTGTGGGGTGAAGTTCAAGGTAACTTTGCTTATGGTATGTTTCCTGGAAAAGAATATATGTACCTATACCCGCATCCTTAAGTTTACGATAATTTTCAACAGTAGTTGCGGCAATATTAACATTAACACGGCGAATTGCACCGTTTTTATGGTTAACGCTATAAATGGTTTTGATACATTCAAGTATGTATTCAATAGGATTATTCTTGGGGTCCTCACCCGCTTCAATGGCAAGACGCTTGTGACCCATATCCTGAAGTGCAATTACCTCGTTTTTAACCTCTTCCTGAGTAAGTTTTTTACGGGCAATGTGCTTATTTTTAAGGTGATATGGGCAGTACACGCAACCGTTTACACAATAGTTTGAAAGGTACAACGGAGCAAACATAACGATTCTGTTGCCGTAAAACTTCTGTTTAATATCGTTGGCAAGAGCGTACATTTCCTCGATTTTCTGAGGGTCGTCACAGGCAAGAAGCACCGCGGCATCCCTGTGAGTAAGACCCGTACAACGGTAGCCGTTACCCTCTTTAAGGGGTTTTGCTTTTTCAAGAATTGAGTCAATAAGTTCAAAATTATTCTTGTTTTCCTCGGCGTATTTTATTGTTTCAAGAATTTCGCCGTCGTTGATAAATTCTTCTGCTTTTAATGATTTTGGATTATAAATAGCCATAAATTTTCTCCTCTCTTTCGGTCAGATTTCACTTTCCGTCAGATATTTTTATTACGTCACCGCGGTCACAAAGAACCTGAAAACCAATTTTTTTCATACGGTTTTTAAGGATTTCCAAATCCTTGGCACTTTGTACACCGGTGAATTTTTTATTATTATAAAGATTATATTTTCCCCTTACATTTTCGGGGGAAAGATTGGGCATAACTACGTTTGCACCCGAAAGGATTCCCTTTTCGCATCCCGTTTCATCAACCGTATCCAAAGCGGTGGTTGAGGGTAAAAGCACATTGGGACAAATAAGCCTTATGATGGATAAAAGGTAACAGGTAAGCTCCGCACTACCTGATTTTTCATCTTTAAAAACTGTATCCTTATGGGGTATAAAAGGACCTATACCGCACATATGGGGTTGGAATTCCTCAATAAATTTTAAATCTTTCGCTATATGTGAAACGGTCTGAAAAGGTGCGCCCACCATAAAACCGCAACCCGTCTGAAACCCGATTTCCTTAAGATTTTTAAGACATTCCAAACGGCTTTGAAGTTTCATTCCCTCGGGATGAAGTTTACTATACAAAACTTCGTCAGCAGTTTCGTGACGTAAAAGGTATCTGTCCGCCCCTGCATCATAAAGTCTTTGGTAACTTTCTTTACTTCTTTCGCCAAGGGAAAGTGTAACGGCACAATCGGGAAAAAGGGATTTTATTTTACCGATAAGTTCACAAAGAACATCATCCGTAAAAAAGTTATCCTCGCCACCCTGTAAAACAAAGGTACGAAAACCCGAAGCGTAGCCATCCTTGCAACAATCAAGTATTTCCTCGGGAGTAAGTCTGTAACGCTCACAATTAGTGTTACCGCCCCTTATACCGCAATAATAACAATTGTTTTTACAGATATTGCTTATCTCAATAAGCCCTCTTATGAAAACGGAGTTACCGTAAATATTCTTTCGGACTTCACCCGCTTTAGCCATAATATAACTGGCACTTTCGGAAGTTCTGCAGGAAATCAATTCCTCATATTCCTCTACACTTAAGCAACGTTTTTCATATAATTTTTCGGCAAGTTTTAATACATCACTCATCGCTTATTACATTTGACAGTACGGTTTTCGCACTGACACCCTTAAGATTGCCGATTTTACCGCTTAAGGTAGATATTACATCCTGTGGTGCATCCACCGCAACAGAAATAATGCTTATACTCCTCTGCCGATAAGGAATACCCATTCTTCCAACGATATATTCGCCGTATTTATGTAAAATAGCGTTAAGCTCCTCGACGGAATCGCCGTTTTCAACTATTATACTGATAACACCAACTCTTGAAGCCATAAAAACGCCCCCTTAAAACACAAAATTGCCGCACCTCGAGAAGGTACGGCAATACAACATTTAAATAAATTTAAGTATTTTACCGCACCTTTCACTCAGGAATAAACCTTTATGTCAGGTACAAATTTATTATACTATATTTTTCTATTATAATCAAGTACTGAATATAACTAAACTCAAGTGGCAAAATACTAAAAAACAAAGGAAGTGTTATTACGGATAAATCACAGTACAAGGACCTCGTAAGCAAAGAAACACCAAAATCCCCTATTATCAAAAACTGTTTTATGGCTTTTATTTTCGGTGGCGGTATATGTTGCTTCGGTGAGGTTTTAAAATATTTTTACACCCGTTTAGGACTTAATACGGATGAAGTGAAACTCGCGGTCTGTGCAACACTCATTATAATAACCGCAATACTTACAGGCTCGGGTATTTTTGATAAAATAGCAAAACACGCGGGTGCAGGTACCGCCGTACCCATTACAGGCTTCGCAAACTCGGTAGTATCCCCCGCAGTAGAATTTAAAGCAGAAGGTTTTGTCTTGGGCGTCGGTGCAAAGATGTTTACCATTGCGGGACCGGTTATTGTGTATGGTGTTAGTGCAAGTGTAATTTATGGAATAATATATTGGATTACTACTTTGTTCTAACGCAAAAGGCTTGACCAAACGGTCAAGCCTTTACTAACTTTTCAAGTAAATATTCCAACGCATCACTTTCAGAGGGGAAACCCAAACAATCGTAATCTTTTCCTCTTTCGCGGAAAGATACTTCCCATCGATGATAGTTTTTAATAACGTAGTATCCCTCTGCAACGGAGTTTTCAAAATGGATATTATCTGTTGATACTCCTTTATTTTTAAGTGAATTCAAAAACTCTTCTTTAGTCACATTAACACCACCGCTTTTTAATTATTTTCATTATACCACACTTGTGCTTTCATTGCACTTATATTATAATATTTTCAAATTTAAATCTTTGATTGGAGCAAGAAATGTTCAGACCATTAAAACGAATTAAACAACAATTATCCGAAGACGAGTGCAAAGAAATTTTATTGAATGAGCCGAGAGGTGTTTTGTCCGTTATAGGTGACGATAATTACCCCTATGCTTTACCGATAAACTTTTACTATGACGCTACCGATAATAAAATTTATTTTCATACGGGCAAGGAGGGTCATAAATTAGATTCTATCAAGAAAAACAACAAAGTATCCTTCTGCGTATATGACAAAGGATATCATAAGGATAACCATTGGTCGCTCAATATAAAAAGTGTTATTGTTTTCGGTAAAATAAGCATTACCGAAAACTGGTCACGTGATATGATGGTTTCCTTTTGCAAACGATTTACCGATGATATGGAGTACATAAATAGTGAAATAGATAAATTTCAAAAAAACACTATCGTTATGTGCCTTGAAATCGAGCATATGACGGGGAAACTCGTAAACGAGGCTTAAACTATTTTTGTCTTCTTTTCATTTTCTGCCAATTCACAAAGCAATAAACATCATTAAAGAAAAATGCTACAAAACACACTACCACGGAAATGTACCTGGGTTCACTCATACTCGCTAACACCCATAATACTATAAGCACAACGTCATTCATAGCATAAACCAACGCAAAATACGGACTTCTGCGAAATGTAAGAGCGGCTGCGGCGAAGCTTGTGGTAACCGAAACGGTACTTGGTATAATATTCGCGGTGTTAAAGTAACTTAAAATAAAGTAAAAAAGAGTTGTAACCAATACAGTCAAAGCCGAGATTATTACTTTGTCACTGTTTTTCAGTTTACTTACTTTAACCTCGCTTTTCTTACCTTTATACGGGTTTTTAAGCCACGAAATTAACGAAAAAACCGCCATAGGCATAGTCATACCAAGGTATGTTATCATTTCACCATAATACGAAAATCCGTAGGATATAACCCCATAGAGCAAACTGAAAATTATCATAAATATTTGCCCTACGGGATTCCCTTTAGCACAAAAAATAAGTGATGTTACACCTATAAGTGATGCACACAAGGTTAAATAATTTGTTCTGTCGAAAGCTAAAAATGATACTGTAATCAGAAGCACCGACGTTATCCATAGTGCGAGTTCAAATTTTGAAAAATAGTTTATTGCTTTTCTCATAAATTTCTCCTAAAAAACAAGCATCCGTATACACATCTTCTAAGACCTAACGATGTGTAAACGGATGCTATTTGCATCTTACTACCCGGTGGCAGTTACTAAAAGTATTATATTATTAAGATTTAATAAAGTCAACCACAAAAGCGAATTAATTATCCGAAAAATCCGTAGTCATTCTCCACATTCCAGATACCGTAATAATCAAGAGTGTAGCTCGAATAATAGTTTGGTGACCAGGTCATAAAGCCTTCCGAAAGCTCATGCACCGGTGTTTCTGGAAGATAGAAATAAAAATCCTTACCTGACTCAAGACCATATGGGTTAGCACCTATATATCTTATACCGTCCTCAATCCATTCTTCGCCATAGGTTTCCTCTTTGTCAATATATGACAAAGTCATTTTATATGTATACTCGTTAACTTTCTTTATATTTTCAAACTTGCCTGAAAAATTACATACATAAACAGTACCATTGGGATATTCTTCCGACATATCGCCCATTTCGGAATCGTGGTATTCACCCGTAAAGGAGCCGTCATCCTTAAGGGTCATAACCGTACCCCAACCACCTGCACCGCTACTGAATGTAAAATCCATTGAGCCTTGAGGTATCGGTAAATTCAAATCCCATTCAACTTCGGAAAGTTGGGTATTTTCAACGGGGTCTTTGTCAATTACCTCTATTGAGCCGGTAGATTCTGTGGTTGTTTCCGCTTGAGTTGTTGTTGAAACTTCTTCCGCCTGTTTCTTACCGCCAAAACAACCTAAAAACATAATGGATACTATAAGAACAGGTATAATTAAATGTATTTTTTTCATACACACCACTCCTCTTCGTCATAATATCATATTTATATAATTTTGTAAATGTTTTCATTTTTTAAAGGATTCGTATATTCTGAGTCATATTACAAAAAATATTTCCACTATAATTTGAGGAAGTATTTTATGGCCGAAAGAACAGGTAATTACACCATAACTTTTACAAACAAACCCCATATTATCGGCTACGCAACCGCCGTTGGTAAAATGGAATCCGAGGGACCCCTCGGAGAATATTTTGATAAAATTTTTACCGATGAATTCTGCGGAGAAAAATCCTTTGAAAAAGCCGAAACACATTTACAAAAATCCGCTATTACCACCGCATTGAAAAAAGCAGGTTTAAATAAAACCGATATTCAATGTGCCTTTGCAGGTGACCTTTTAAATCAATGCATCGGCTCATCTTTTGGTATGCGTGATTTAAAAATCCCATTTTCGGGGTTATACGGTGCGTGTTCTACAATGGCGTTATCACTTATAATGTCGGGAATCCTCGTTGATTCGGGTGCTGCCAACAACACCGTATCTGCCGCATCATCACATTTCTGTTCCGCAGAGCGCCAATACCGATTCCCCCTTGAGTATGGCGGACAAAGAACCCCTGCCGCACAATGGACGGTAACCGGTGCCGGTTGTGCCATAGTCAGTAATACACAAATAGAAAACAATTCCCCTATAATTGACAAAGCAATTATCGGTGAAGTGCGTGATTTAAATATAACTGACTCCAACAATATGGGGGCGGCAATGGCTCCCGCGGCGGCTCAGACCATTGCCCGATTTTTAAGAGATACTCAAACCGAACCTGAAGATTATGATTTAATTCTTACGGGAGATTTAGGTTCAACAGGAAGCCGACTTCTTATAGAATTACTGAAAACTGAAAACAACATCGACATATCAAAAGTTCATAATGATTGCGGAATTATGGTTTTTGATTCACAAAAACAGGATGTTCATTCGGGTGGGTCGGGATGCGGTTGCAGTGCTACGGTAGTTTGCTCCTATATTTTAGACCGTTTGAATGCAAAAGAACTCAACAAGGTTTTATTTGTGGGGACGGGTGCCCTGCTATCCCCCACCTCATCACTGCAAAAAGAATCCATACCCGGTATAGCCCACGGTGTGCTTTTAACTAACGAAAACTAAGAAAGGATAATAAAATGGATTTCACTAAGAAAGAAAATTATGTAAAAGCTCTCGAAAATGTATCCTCAATTGCCAAGACCTATTTGAGGATTTCTAGTCTTAAAACCGCTTTGACGGTTTTTTTAGGAATATATACGGTAATTAAAATCGTTCAGGCGTTCAAAAACTGAAAAAACTCTTGAAATACTCGGGTTTTGAGGTTATCATATAGGTATCTTTTAATAGGAAGTGTTTTTATGGACTGTATTTTCTGCAAAATAGCAAATGGCGAAATTCCTGCTACAAAAGTTTACGAAGACGATACCGTTATCGCTTTCAATGACCTTGAACCCCAAGCCCCTGCTCATATTCTTGTAATCCCCAAAGAGCATATTACCTCTGCGGCGGATATTAACGAAGAAAACAGCGGTGTTATTGCTCATATTTTTGAAGTAATCGCTAAAATCAGCAAAGAACAGAATATGGAAAATGGTTTCCGAGTTGTAAACAACTGTGGTGACAGTGCAGGTCAAACCGTTAAGCATATTCATTTCCATCTTATGTCAGGCCGTAACTTCACATGGCCCGCAGGTTGATTATTTAGTATTGTAATAAAAATCACAGAGGATTACAAAAATGAAACGACCAATGCTCGTATCAGGCATAACAATGATAACTGTATCCGCCCTTTTGATGAATTTATCAAAAGTCGGTGCAATTGCTATGTTACTGATAGGTGCATTGGCTTTTGTTTTATTTTTAATAAAATCCCTGAAACTAAGACGTTTTGTAATAATACCCGCCCTCTCGCTTGCCATTATTTTCATTTGTACATCTTTTCTTACTTACACTCATTTCAAAATTGAACCATTATTAAAATATGACGGCAACACATCTTACATATCGGGCAAGATAATTACAACCCCAGTAAATAATATCGGTTATTTAAACTTCACGTTAAAAACCGACGAAAACATAAAAATTGATGTTACTTTACCTTACCAAGACGAAGTAAACCTCAAGCTTTATGATTATATAAGCATAGATAATGCACAATTATACGTAACAAGAAATGATAACTACCAATTCGACTTATCCCGGGCATCTGACGGAATTTTGCTTAATGCAAAAGGTGCAAGTTGTGAAATTTTATGGGAGTGCGAAAAAACACCCCATTACTATTGTCTGTATTTCAGAGAAATTGTAAGTAACAGAATCAATGACTTTTTACTACCGCCATCCTCGGGCATTCTTAACGGACTAATTTTCGGCGGTAGCAAAGATGTACCCGATAATATTGCCGACGCATTCCGAAACGTCGGTATATCCCATCTTCTTGCGGTATCGGGTTTACATACTTCTCTTTGGTGCGGACTAATACTTTTCGTTCTGAAACTCTTTAAAATCCCGAAGAAGATACGCAATATTTTCTGTATCATTTTCTTACTTGGCTTTTGTACTGTAACGGGATTCACCCCATCCGTTTTACGCTCCTCACTGATGTCTTTGGTACTACTCACCTCACCTTTTGCAAAATCCGAGCCCGATTCCCTTAATTCTTTGGGATTTGCTACTACAATTCTACTTTTAAGTAATCCCTATATTATATTCAGTTTAAGTTTTCAATTATCCCTCTGTGCTACATTGGGTGTACTTTTAATTTCGAGGTATGAAATAAAAGTACATAGATTTTTCAGTAAAATCAAATTCAAACCTTTGGGTTCTTTTTTGAATTATATAGTATGTTCATTTATGCTTAGTGCCGGTGCAGGACTTTTTACAATGCCCGTTTCCGCATTAAATTTCAATGTTTTAAGTGTGGTATCACCCGTTACAAACATACTCTGTGTTAAGCCCGCATTCTATGCTATGATTTGCGGTACACTTGGCATCGCCACAAGTTACATAGAAGTGTCTTTCATCAAAAAAATCTCTATATTTTTATTTGATGTAACAGATTTCCTATTAAATCTGGTTTCCGAAATCTCTCTTGAAATATCTGATTTCACTTACTGCACCATACCCGTACATAAAAACTGGTTATTAAACGGATTGGTGTTGGGTGCAGTAATCGCAGGTATCGGATATCTTATTTATAAAATCAAAAGTAAAAAAACGTTAATTGCTACCGTAATTATGACTATCGCAGTCATATTCATTAATATTTTTATACCGTTATTACCCACCCCTTACCATAACACTCTTACAGTTGTTTCAAGCGGCAATAACCTCAACGTTATTGTACGAAGCGGTACTCATTACGCATACATTATAAACTCCGAGTCCCAATATCCTTCCGCGGTTTATAATTACCTTCCAAAAGCCACCTGCGAAAGCCTTGATTATTGGTTTGTAACGTATGTTTCGTATGAATCCTGTATAGACCTTGAAAGACTGAATAATGTTATACATCCAAAAGAAACTTATATCACCCCCGCCATAAGGAAAATTTGTATTAACGAAAACATTGAGCTTCCCGAAAACACTATTATAAACACTCAGGGAAACTACACTTTAAACAATGAAATAAATTTCGAAATAATTGACACATATCGTACTAAATATGTTATAATAAAAAGTAACGAAAAAACAGTATATATACATCTTTACGGCAACACCGATTTATCAGAAGTTGTAGATACAAGTGACGGCGACATTTTTATTTACAATTCTGAAATCCCCGAAGAAATACCACCATCTGCTAAGGATATAATAATCAGCGGTGAATCGGATTTTATTATTAATAGTGATTACAATAAACATCTTGACCAAGGCGAAAATTTACACCTTACCGCCAAAGACGGAGATATAAAAATAAACATTTAAGGAGCATATTATGTTTACCGAAGAAACTTTCAAAAAACATATAAAAAACGGCGAGTTTTTACGCGTGTATATTATCTACGGTAACGAAGGCTACCTTAAGCAACATTACGCCAATATGATTTGCGACAAAGCCGTAGGCAAGGACTTTGCGGATTTCAACTTAAAGAAACTTGACGGCAAAGAAACGGCGTTAAATGAAATATATGATTGTATCTCATCATTCCCAATGATGAGCGAATACACCTGCACACTCGTAAAGGATTTCCCCTTAAATAACCACATAACCGACAAGGGTAAACCCGATAGTGATTTAGAAACGGTGCTTTCTGATATTCCTGAAACATCCATTCTCGTTTTCTGGATGGATACAACTGAAGTTGACGAAAAAAACAGCAAATGGTCAAAGGTTATAAAACTTATTGAATCCATTGGCGGTTGTGCAAAAATCGACAAACGTACCCGTTCGCAGTTAGAAAAACTTATTATGGCATCTGCCGCAAAAAGGGAATGTAACCTTTCTCGTGAAAATGCGGCATATATGGTAAACCTTGTGGGTGAGGATATGAGCACCCTGCAAAATGAATTAAACAAGGTCTGTGCTTATGTGGGCTCGGGTGATATCACAAGAGAACATATCGACAAAACTGTTATTGTAAGTGTTGAGGCTAAGGTCTTTCAATTATCCCGTATGATAGTACGTGGTGAGGCGGATAACGCCTTTGAGAATCTTACAAATCTTTTTAAACTCCGCGAAGAACCGGTTATAATCCTCAGCGTTCTTTCAAAGGCTTTCGTTGATATGTACAGAGTTAAAGCAATAAAAGAAAAAGGTGTTTCCTACGCGAAACTTTCGGAGGATTTTCCTTCTGCTTACAAGGGAAGAACTTTCATTCTTGATAATGCGGCAAATGATGCCTCAAAATACACTTTAACTCAGTTAAAAAGTGCACTTGACCTACTCAGCGATGCTGACCGACGTTTAAAATCCACAAACGAATCCCCCCGGACAATTCTTGAAGAACTTATTTTAAGGTTGTTGAGAGTATAATGATAAAAATAGACAGAGCCGTTATTGTAGAAGGACGGTACGACAAAATTAAATTGTCCTCAATTCTGGATGCAGTTATTATTGAAACCGAAGGCTTCGGCATTTTCAATAATAAAGAAAAGCAGGATTTAATACGCAAGCTTGCGGATACCAAGGGTATACTTATTCTTACCGACAGTGACTCCGCAGGTTTTAAGATACGTTCTTTCATTAAGGGCATAGTACCCGCGGACCAAATAAAACACGCCTATATTCCCGATATTTTCGGCAAAGAAAAACGCAAAAGCGAGCCTTCCAAAGAAGGCAAATTGGGTGTTGAGGGCGTAAAACCCCATATTATTATGGAAGCCCTCGAAAAAGCGGGTGTTTTATACGAAGAAACAACCCAAAGCAAATCACGAGAAATAACTAAATTGGATTTATACGAAGACGGTCTATCGGGAAAACAAAACAGCGACGAATTAAGGAAAAAACTTCTTTCGCACTTAGGCTTACCCGAAAGGCTGACATCCAATGCACTTGTACAGATTTTAAATACATTTCTCACATTCGACGAATACAAAAAGGCTATTGAGGAAATAAAAAATGCTAAAAAAGAATGATGAATTCAATTTAAAAATAACGGGTTACACCTCCGAAGGCGGCGGTGTAGGAAAATTCGACGGACAAGCAGTTTTCGTTGAAAACACCGCAATCGGCGACGAAATCCTGTGCCATATTATAAAAGCAAAAAACACCTATGCCATAGGCAAGGCAATGAAGATTATAAAGCCTTCTAAAAGCCGTATTGAACCCGAATGTGAGGCTTTTAAATCCTGTGGCGGTTGCTCTTTCGCTCATATTAAATATAAAGAAGAATTAAAAGCCAAAGAACAAAAAGTAATTGATGCTTTCAAAAGAATCGGCGGTATTTCACCTGAATTTGCACCGATTATCCCCTCGCCTGAAACTACACGTTACCGCAACAAAGCCCAATACCCCGTAAGACGTGAAAACGGTATATTGAATATAGGGTTTTACGCAAAGAAAAGCCATCGGGTTATTGACGGCGGTGACTGTTTATTACAACCCGTTGAATTTACCGAGATTATTGAAATTTTCAGAAAATGGATAAACGATAATAATATTACCGTTTATAGCGAAAACACCAACTTAGGGCTTTTGAGACATATTTATTTACGAAAAGCCTTCGCTACGGGCGAAATAATGGTGTGCGTTGTTATTAACGGAAAAACTCTGCCATTTTATGAAAATTTGCTCGAAGAACTCAAAAGCATCAGCGGTTTTAAAACCTTGGTTCTTAATTTAAACCAAAAAAACACAAATGTTGTTTTGGGTGATGAGTGTATTTCTCTTTACGGTGACGGTTATATTACGGATATTCTCTGTGGTGTAAAAGTAAAAATTTCACCCTTGTCTTTTTATCAGGTTAACAGAAACGGTGCCGAAAGACTTTATAACAAAGCCGCCGAATACGCCGGTCTTACAGGAGAAGAAGATATACTTGATTTATACTGCGGTACGGGCACTATCGGTCTTTCAATGGCTCAAAAAGTCAAATCCCTTATCGGTGTTGAAATTATACCCGAAGCCATTGAGGATGCTAAGATAAACGCAGAACTTAACAATATAAAAAACGCTCGTTTCATTTGCGGTGACGCATCACTTGCGGCTGAAAAATTAAAAGACGAGGGTATCACCCCTCAGGTTATCGTTCTTGACCCACCGCGGAAAGGTTGCGCCGAGGAACTTTTAAAAACGGTAGCCCGGATTAATCCTCAAAAAATAGTGTACGTGTCCTGCGACCCTGCAACTCTTGCACGTGATTGTGCAAGACTTCTCGACCTCGGATACGCAGTAAACGAGGTAACACCAGTCGATATGTTCCCGAGAACAAGTCACGTTGAGTCAGTTGCACTGCTGGCGCAAAGCAACTGAGCGATATAAATTAAAATATTAAAGGAGTGTTTTTATGACCCCCGGACTTACACGCCGAGAAAGAGAAGTAACGGATATTAATGAAATACTTAAAATATTGGATAAAACCAAAATCGTTCACATCGGTCTTGTGGACGGTGACGAGCCCTACGTTGTACCGATGAATTACGGCTATACATATGAAGATGACAAACTCACCCTTTACCTTCACGGTGCAACAGAAGGTAAAAAGCTTGACCTTATGAGAAAAAATCCCAAAATTTTCTTTTCTATGGAATGTGATATCGAGCCATTCAGCGGTCAGGTTGCTTGTCAATACGGCACATCATATTCCTCAGTAATGGGCAAAGGAATTGCCGAAATTCTGGAAACACCCGAAGAAAAAATGAAAGGTCTCAGTCTTTTTATGAAAACTCAGACCGGAATGGATTTCCAATTTAACGCAAGACTTGTCAGTGCTGTAAGCGTAATAAAAATTAACGTTACCCAGTTTACCGCAAAGCACAGACCCAAACCCATAAATGCATAAAAATACGGCTTAAACCTATTTGGTTTAAGCCGTTATTTTTTTATTGTTTTTCAATTGTTTTTGAAGTCACAATTGACTCTTCGGATGCTACATAAGAAACCTTAATGGTATCACCCTTGTTGAGTATTACTACCGAATCATCTTCGGCAGTCGAAATTGAGTAATAAACGGGTTTGTCGTCAAGAGCAATATAATAAATACTGTTGCCGTTTACAACCGCAGTACGAATATCTGTAATAACACCTGTTACTTTTTGAAGTTTATTTTCTCCCTTATCGGTGCTTTCGCCTTCATTTGAAGAATCACCGCCACCGATTGCATCAGGAAGAACAACATCATATTCTATATTAAGCTCTTTCTTAGTGCTTGATTTAACCTTCGATACATATGCCTTAAGGCAAGCTTCAAGGTCGGGATTAGCGTCGTCTTCACTTCTTACGGCATCCTGAACTCGCTCAACGCTAACCATTGCGTAACTCTTAACAACGTTGTTATCCTTAAGAGCCATAAAGTAAGTTGCCTCGCCGTCTATGTTAAGAAGAAGCGGGAATGTAGCCTGCCAACCCTTATCCGAAACAATACCCTGGGCAGATGTCTGTGCACCGCTTTCGGTAGTACCCGAAATTTCCTGGAAAACTGCCTCTTTTGTACGCTGGTTAATAATAGCGAAACCGATAATAGAGTCGTCATTTGTAACGGATGTAACACCGGTATAAAGCCAAACGTCATCACCACTTGCGATATAGCTTGAACCTACTGTAGTAGTTTTAACGCCCGTCTGACCGATATAACCGTTAATGAAACCACCGATATACTTACCATAGTAGTTGTACTGCTGAACGAGAAGATCATCAGAATAAATCTGGTCAATCCAACTGTATTCCTTGCTGTTTTTAAGTTCTTCAACATCCTTGAAATCCACAATGTCATTCTTATCGCAAGCGTTAACAAGAACAACACCCTTAACATCAGTACCGCCTACAAGACCGATAGTCTTGTCGTAATATTCGCATACCCAGTAGGGCTTACCGTCTTCATCAATTTCCAAAGAGGGTGTACCGAACATATATGTGGGGAATTTAAATCTGAGAACACGGTCAAGGCGTTCGTTAAGATATTCGCCTGTGGAAACCTGGATATTTGAAAGACCGTGATCCTCAAGAATAAATGCTTCGGTCTCCTGCGTGTACATATTGACCGCAATGTATGCAGGGAAGCCTTCTTTAGTATTCTTAATCCACTTAAACACATCACCGTATTTCAAGGGGAAAATTCTGTAAGGGTTACCCTCGAAGTTAACCTGAGTTGAATATTTTTCATCAATAACGAACTGTGAAACCCAATCAGAGAGATCACCGAGAGTTTTGTTTGCAAGGTTAAGCGCAACATCCTTATCAATCATAGGAACAGTTTTGAAATCCTCAAGACTGTCAATTGTTGTGATACTGTCACCTGCTCCGAACTCTTCTTCAGTAACTTCAATGATGTTACTGTATGCTTTTGCACGGAAAAGGGGTGCGGATACAAGGTAACCTATACCAAGAATAAGCACGAACACAAGACCGATTGCCAAAGGTATTATTGCCTGTTTTTTAACGTATGGCACATACTCGGGCTTAGCAAAAGCCTTCGAGGTAATAAAAGTCATTACTATATAAATAGCAATAAGAATACCTATGAAATAATAAAATTCAATTTCCTTAAGGTTAATTGCGGGGAGCATAAAGTAATACGTAATGCAACCGCCTACAATTGTTGTAAGAATACAGATAATGATTTTAAGAACCTTTTTCTCAGGGGGAATAACTACCTCTTTAGGTTTACCCTTACCTGAAAAATCCACTTTAATAGGGTCCATTATGTCAACTCCTTAAATAATATAAAAATTATTATAACCTATACTGTATCTAAATACAAGCATAAATTTATTAACAAATCATTTATCCTTTTGAACTTTCCATTCGCCTATATTTGAATAAACCCCATAACCATTCACGGGTCCTGTAATATTAGGATTAACTGATACTACGGCTTTTCTGTAATATAAAGGAATAAATGGAACTTCAGTCGAAAAAGCCTCAACAAAGGTCATTGTGGAATCTGTTCCTTTTTTGTATGCATTGAAGTCTTCATAAAATTCGGGTGATATACCGTAATTCAGACTTCCTTTTTCAGTAAAAAACTCAGACAAATCGCAATTTGAAGTAAGTTGCGCTTCGCCTATATATAAACTGAAATGTCCTTCTTTTAAGGCATTCACAAAATCCTCGGATGTTTTCTTCTCGGTAATTACCACACCAAAACCAAGTTCCTCCAAAGACTCCTTAACCGCTTCAGCAACGGAAACTTTGTACTTATTCTCGGAACAGACCAAAATACTGAGTTTCAAAGAATTGTTACCGTTAGTTCTTACACCTACGGAATTAACTGTCGTATAGCCGTTTCTTTCAAGTATACCAATTGCCTTTTCAACCTCGCCACTTACACTTGCAAGGTTTTGGGTATTTAACTGATAATAGTCACTCTTAAAGGGTGTTATTACTGTGTTTCCCTGTCCCAAAAAAGATGAAGCAGTAACACTTGAACGACTTATTCCGATATTAATTGCCTGCCTTACCCAATCAAGGGAGGTAATTGACCCTGCCCAATTGGAGTTAATACCAACATATACAAGATTATTGGTATTCTGCGAAACGGTAAATGACGATAAGTTTACATAACTTCCGTCACTTAAATCCTGTTTATAAACACTTATCTGATTAGCTTTGAAGGGGTATATAGGTCCCGAAATCCCCGACATATCATAAAGTGCAATTTGTTTATGCCAAGTTTTTTTATAATCCCTATGGAAACTATTAACCTGAAGGTAAGCGGTTTTATCAAGATATTTGAGACAGTATTTTCCGCTTCCGTAGGTGTTTTTGCCCGAAACCGCAACAATCGGAAAGTCAAGGACATTCAATGCCATGGGGTCAGGATTATATAATTTAAAAACAACTGTGTTATTATCCTGCACCGTAAGGGTGGCAACATTCTTTAAAGAGTGTTTGTAAAAAGCATTGTTTTTAGCTTTTTCAAAAGACTTTTTTACGTGGTTAGCGGTCAGAAAAGTACCGTCACTGAATTTGACGTCAGTTTTAAGATAAACCGTTACATTATTTCCCTCAATTTTACCGTTTTTGGCTATTAAAGGCATACCTTTACCGTCATCGGTAGGTATAAAAAGGCTCTCATACATTATTGGTATCAAATCTGCATTAAGACTTCCCTTTGCCACATAGGCCACCAACGAATCCGAGCTTGTGTAGGGAAGAGAAATATCGGCTTCAATAATTTTCGTAGGCAAAACATAGCTCTCGGGCTCTGTTATTTCTTCCTCGCCGTCACCTCTACACGAAGCAAGCATAAAAATCATAGAAAGCACAAGTAAAACAGAGATCACTCTTTTTGTCATTTCACGCTCACCCTTTCTATTGCCGTAGCCATACCGTTTTTCTCGTCAATGTCTATAATACAACCTTCCATACGGTATTCCCCCGTCGCGTTTTCAAAACGAACAGGAAGATTTGTTCTGAATTTTTTTATTGTAAGCTTAGGTTCTATTCCCAACACAGATTGTACGGGTCCCGTCATACCCGCATCGGTAATATAAGCCGTACCCTTGGGTAACAATTGTTCATCCGCAGTTTGAACATGAGTATGTGTACCGAAAACCGCCGTAACTTTACCGTCAAGATAAAAACCCATAGCGCGTTTTTCTGCCGTTGCTTCCGCGTGAAAATCTACAATAACGGTTTTGCACCCATCCGTTTGTTCAAGTGCTTTGTCAATCTCTCTGAAGGGGTTGCCCAAGGGCTCCGAAAAAACAGTACCGAGCATATTGACAACTGCAATTCTTACTCTGCCCTTATCAATTATGCCCACCCCCTTACCGGGAGCACCCTCCGGGTAGTTATACGGTCTTATTACCGCAACATCTCTGTCAATGTAGTCATATATTTCCGCACGTTTGTAGGTATGATTACCGAGTGTTATCAAATCCACTCCGCTGTCGAACATCATTTCACAGGACTTAGGGGTAACACCGTTACCTTTAGCGGAGTTTTCGCCATTGGCAATGCACACATCAATATTATTCTTCCTTTTAAATGCGGGTAATTTTCTTAATAAAAATTCACAACCGCCTTCGCCTACAATATCACCTAAAAACAGTAAACGCATATATTACCATCTTTCTATTAAAAAAGCGGAACCCGGGGTTCCGCTTTTGTTTTATTTTGCAAAATCAATTGCACGGCTCTCTCTGATTACATTTACTTTAATCTGGCCGGGATATTCAAGTTCACCTTCAATTTTTTGAACGATGTCTCTTGCAAGTAATACCATCTGGTCGTCTGAAACCGCATCGGGTTTAACCATAATGCGAACTTCACGGCCCGCCTGAATAGCAAAAGCATTATCAACGCCCGGGAATGAAGTTGTAATTTCTTCAAGCTTCTGCAAACGCTGAATATATGACTCAATATTTTCGCGTCTTGCGCCGGGTCTTGCGGCAGAAATAGCATCAGCCGCCTGAACAAGACAAGCAATAACTGTTTTAGCCTCAACATCACCGTGGTGAGCCTGAATAGCGTGAATAACCTGTTCGTTCTCTTTGTTCTTACGGGCAACTTCAACACCGAGTTCGATATGTGTACCCTCTTTTTCGTGGTCAAGGGCTTTACCTATATCGTGAAGAAGACCTGCACGCTTTGCAAGCTTAACATCCGCACCAAGCTCCGCAGCCATAAGCCCCGCAAGATAAGAAACCTCAAGTGAATGATTAAGTACATTTTGACCGTAACTTGTACGGTATTTTAGTTTACCGAGAAGCTTAACAATTTCACCGTGAAGACCGTTTACACCCGCATCAATAATAGCTTTTTCACCGGTCTGGCGTATTGTATTTTCAACCTCTCGTTTTGATTTTTCATACATTTCCTCGATACGTGCAGGGTGAATTCTGCCGTCGGAAACAAGTTTTTCGAGAGTAAGTCTTGCGATTTCGCGACGAACGGGCTCAAAGCAAGAAACTGTAATTGCTTCAGGTGTATCATCAATAATAAGGTCAACACCTGTAATGGTTTCTATTGTGCGGATATTCCTACCCTCACGACCGATAATACGACCTTTCATTTCGTCGCTGGGGATTGTAACTACCGAAACAGTAGCCTCTGCCGCGTGGTCGGCAGCACAACGCTGAATAGCGCCGGCAATAACTTCCCCTGCCAATTTATCCATATCATCTTTGAGCTGTTGCTCATAATCGAATATTTTAGTTGCTTTTTCGTGAACGAGCTGTTCCTCAAGTGTTTTGAGAATAATTTCTCTTGCTTGTTCTTTGGAATAGCCCGAAATTCTTTCAAGGATTTCCAGCTGACTTTTCTTAAGTGATTCAACTTCCTGCTCTTTTGATTCAACATCCTTAAGCTTTTGAGCAACAAGCTCCTCTTTCTTTTCCTGTGCCTCAACCTTTTTATCAAGGCTTTCTTCTTTCTGGATAATTCGTCTTTCCTGGCGCTGAACCTCAGCACGTCTTTCACGGAGGTCACGCTCAGTCTCACTTCTGAGCTTATGAATTTCGTCTTTTGCTTCAAGGATTGTTTCCTTTTTCTTTTGTTCTGCCTCAGTCATCGCATTATTCACAATACGAGCAGCCTCTTGAGTAGCAGAGCCTATAGCCGCTTCAGCAACCTTTTTACGATGTGCGCCACCGACAACGAAACCCACAACACCGCCTACGATAAGCGTTGCAACGGCTATAACAACAGCAATAACAATAGATATCATTACCGTAATTCTCCTTTCTGAATAGTAGGTTTAAAGATAATTTTTAAAATAAAAAATGACGGAAGCCATAACACTCTCCGTCACAAAGAGCGAAAACACCAAAAAACGGAATTTTCGCATATAATAAAAGTTTTGTCGCAGACGTTCACACGTGTGCGGTCCATATCTATATAAAATAACGCTATTATCAAAAAATTTACCTGTAAATCAATAAAAAAATCTATAAATAACAAAAAATATATAAATAACAAAACCATTATCATACAATACGGATAGTGCATTATTACCACAAATAATACATCATCTCGTATATTATAATAAATATTGCCCTATTAGTCAAGTAAATTGCTTGACTAATTTTAATTTTTTGCTACACTTTCTTATTTATAAAAAATCAATTAATTTCCGAAAAAGCAGAAGCACACTCACTCAATATAAAATTTGCACGGCTTTTGTTTTTTTCGTTTTCGGGCAAATCCCTCACAGACGATTTTTTCCATACACATAATATCTCAGGGAAATTAAGTAAGGTTTCAATTACCGCTTCGTTTCCGTATTTTTCTTTTATAATTCCAATGATTTCATCGGGCTGAGTATCTTCCACAGAAAAAAGCTCACCTTTTTGCACACAGAACACACATAGCTTTTTTCCCTTTTCTTTATCATCAGTTAAAGAAAGTACAGCATCAACCCTGTTTTCAACTTCGTTTAAAGGCAGTAAAAATGCACTCGCCATAAGCGAGCCCATTTCCTGTTGAGTAAATCCCCTTTTCACAAACGCACCTATATATCCCGCAACAATAAGACCTACTTCGTCATTTTGCTCCGAAATATCCGTTTTACTGTCTTTAATCCACTGAGGAATATTATCGTAACTCATTTCATCACCTAAATTATTTTAATAAATATGTTTTAGCATATTTTACAAGCGAAAACAATATTATTTGTTAAAAAAACATCACACTTCGTTTAAAAAATAACTTATATTGACTTTTCATTTTATTTGCTCTATAATTTGGTTAAAATTGAATTAGGTGGAGTCTGTCAGATTATACGGGGTTAATACCCGTTTTTTCTTCGTATGCTTTGATGGGGTCTGCCGACCTCGTCATTTTTATTTTTCTAAGGAGTTTTTACTATGCTCGTACCTATTCTTTTATTAGCTTTAGGTTTTATTCTTCTTATCAAGGGCGGTGACTGGTTCGTTGATGGCGCAACAGGTATTGCCCGTCGTTTTCATCTGCCTGAAATCCTTATCGGTGCAACTGTTGTTTCTATCGGAACAACGCTTCCCGAGGTTATGGTTTCCGCCGGAGCCGCTGCTGCAGGAACAGGCTCTATCGCTTATGGTAATGCCATCGGCTCAATCATCTGTAATACTTCATTAATCGCCGCTTTAACAATAGCAATCAAGCCCGGTGTTGCTGCAAGAAAAAGTTTAAAAGTTCCCGTTATATTCTTCTTCGGTGCAGCCGCTTTCTATTGTTTAATTTCTTACTTTTTCGGTACATTCAGTCGTTGGACAGGTATAATTCTTCTTGCAACATTCGTGGTATATATGGTTCTCACTGTTTTACGCATGAAGAAAACCGGTGCAGATTTAGAAACTGTTCAACACGAAGAAATTCACGGAAATATCAAAACCGAGGAACAACTTGAAGCAGAAAGTGGCGAAGACCACGTTGTCGAAACAAAAGAATCCGGCAAAAAAGACTCTTTAATAAAAGATATAGTGCTCTTGGTAGTTGGTGCTGTACTTATTGCTTTTGGTGCACGTCTGCTTGTTGACAACGCTACCATCATTGCCCGTGAAATGGGCGTATCCGAAACCGTCATCGGTCTTACAATCGTTGCCTTGGGCACATCATTACCCGAACTCATAACCGCTATTACATCACTTATAAAGGGACATGGCTCTCTATCGTTAGGTAATATTATAGGCGCAAACCTTTTCAACCTTGTTTTGGTTAGCGGTACCGCTATTACAATCAATCCGTTTGACGTTCCGGCATCAGGATATATTAACGGTATCAACTCCGCATTCATTATTGACATTCCCGTTATGCTTTTGGTAATGGCAATACTAACTATTCCCACACTTATAAAACAGAAACTCTCCCGTTGGCAAGGTTTTTCTCTTTTAGCAATTTATGCCGGTTTCTGTATACTTCAATTCGTTGTTTTATAACAAATAAAAATTCCCGACTCAAACGAGTCGGGAATTTTTTATTGTATAATCAAATCAACACATTCTTCGGGAGTTTTGCCGTCACACTCAATTGTAATATCCGCATATTTTTCATAGAGAGTTGCTCTTTCCTTGTAAAGCTCAGCCAAGGTTGTCCCCTCTTTCATCGCAATACCGCGGGTATGTATGTTGTTAATTCTTTTGCACAGTTCTTCGGGAGTAACTTTAAGGTAAACTATTTTCCCGTTTTCTTTAAGCTTACTCATAGCCCTTTCCCCATAAACTGCACTACCGCCCGTGGCTATAACGCTATTGGTAAAATCATTTTTATAAATAATTTCATCCTCAAGTTGAATAAATTCATCAATACCACGTTTTTTTATAGTATCGCAAAGGCTTTCTCCGGTTTCACCCTGAATAAGCAAGTCCGTATCACAAAAATTCATAAGCATTGATTTTGCAAGAAGAACACCTACGGTGCTTTTACCGGCTCCGGGCATACCGATTAACACAATATTTTTCACATTAATCACCTGAATATGTGGGCGCATTTTTGGGCGCACTGCCCTTGATTACTTTATGGTAATACGAATACGTCATAGGCACATCCTTATTAAGGTGTCCCGCATCAGTAACCTCACCAAGGAAAACTGTGTGAGTTTCGGTTTCCATAGTGTTAATCACCTTACAGGTTATATAAGATATTGCCTGAGGTAAAACGGGAACAAAGCCTTTTACAAGGTGTTCAATACCCTCAAATTTATTAACATCCCTGCCACTTCTGAAACCGAAAGAGCCGATTATCATAGGGTCCACATTTTCACCGAGAATATTAACGGCAAAAACGCCCGTATCTTTTATACATTTATTGGTGTGATTATCGTGATTAATTGACACCGCAACGGTTGCAGGGGTAGCGGTTACCTGCATAGCAGAGTTCGCCGTACAACCCGTAGGTTTACCCTCGTCCCAAGCAGTTACAACATAAACGCCGTATGATAGATTAAATAAAGCCGTGTTATCCATTTTATTATCTCCTATACCAAAAATCCGATGAAACGAATTTCATCGGATTTAGTTTTTATTCTTTTTCAAAAGCTTCTTTACCCAGACCACAAATGGGACAAACCCAATCCGCAGGAACGTCCTCCCACTTTGTGTTAGGTGCTACACCGCCATCCGGGTCACCTTTGGCGGTGTCATAAACATAACCACAGGGGCATATATATCTCATACTAACATCTCCTATATATTATTCTTGTTATATAGTGTTAGCAGAAATTATATAATTATTAGCCAAAATATCTCTTAAGAAGGCCTTCAATGCTTTACCGTGTCTTGCTTCACTCCAGGTCATAAACGCCTTCGAAATCACAGTTCTCACAGCGATACGTCACCTTATTCATACCAAGTTTGTCTTTTATAACACCTGAAAATAAGCCTCGTATCGATAAAAAACTGATTCTTATATGCTTTCCTACAGGAATACCCGTAGTAACAGGATTTATAACCTCTTTCCACGCCTTTTCATCACCGCAACGTGGACAACACGCCGGAATGTTATTCATGATTAGCCGAAATATCTCTTAAGAAGACCTTCGAATGCCTTGCCGTGTCTTGCTTCGTCGCGAGCCATTTCATGAACTGTGTCATGGATAGCATCGAGATTCTGCTCTTTAGCCATCTTAGCAAGCTCGAATTTACCGAGTGTTGCACCGTTTTCTGCTTCAACTCTCATTTCAAGGTTTTTCTTTGTAGAATCTGTTACAAGCTCACCAAGGAGTTCAGCAAATTTTGCTGCATGTTCTGCCTCTTCGTAAGCAGCTTTTTCCCAGTAAAGACCGATTTCAGGATAGCCTTCTCTGTGAGCAACTCTTGCCATTGCAAGGTACATACCAACTTCTGTGCATTCGCCCTGGAAGTTTGCACGAAGACCTTCGATGATTTCTTCGCTAACGCCTTTAGCTACGCCGAGAACGTGCTCTGCAGCCCAGGTCATTTCCTCGTCTTTAACCTCAACAAATTTTTCTGCGGGAGCTTTGCAAAGGGGGCAAGCCTCAGGGGGATTTTCGCCTTCAACAATCTGACCGCAAACTAAACATTTCCATTTTTTCATAACATAAAACTCCTTTTATAATAATAATTATCAATTTATATTATCACGGCAATTTTGACAGGTACCGTAATATACTGTTTTTTGTGATTCAACCTGAAGCCCCATTTCATTAAGCTGTGCCGGAACCTCGGATTTGCACCAGACATCTGTAATGTTATGGCATTTTTTACAGAGAAAATGTATGTGCTCTGTAAGATTGCCTTCATAATGAACTTTGGTGTCGCTACTTTCAACAATGGTTATATAACCCTCGTCTTTAAGTTGACCTAAGTTTCTGTACACGGTGCCCAGACTGATGTTAGGAATATCAGCACGAACTCTTTCGAAAATCATATCTGCCGTAGGGTGATCACAAGAGGCTCTTAAAACCTCAAGCACCGCATCGCGTTGCTTTGAACTTCTCATCTGAACACCTCTTTCCGTTTTGATAAGTAGTAACGATTACTATTACTGTAATTACTATACCAAACGAAATCAGCTTTGTCAACACTTTTTTATTATTTTTTAAAAAAGTTTTTTAATACAATATATTCCTGTATTTCATCGGATAATTCCCTATAAAATTTTTCGGTTTCGTCATTTAAAAGCAGATATTTTCCTACCCTTTCCACTCTTTTGGCGAAGCATCTTGTAATTTGATACTCACCCGATGTTAAAGGACATTGAGCACGACTGTCGAAATTCACTTCAATAAATTCACCCTGTTCATCTTTTTTTATAACAGGGAACAATGGATATATTCTGCATCCGAGGGGGCGTTTATTCCTGTCGCAGGTACCGTTACAAACAGCGAAGCTGTCACCGTTTTCATTTTTAACAATTACAATTTCCGGGTCAATTAAATTTTCCTCACCGGGGAAAAGGAGCATACCCGTTTTTCCGTCACCCTTGCAACATTTCCCGTGACAAATTTTACCGCAGTCATATTTGAGGGGTGTTACATTACGCAACAAGCTGTAACAAGATTGAATTACATTTTCTTTTTTCATAAAATTTTCCTTCAATTAAAAAGATTTTAGTGGTTAAAATAATTATACAGATGGGTAAAAACCCATCAAAAAGGAGGTACTGAAATGAACGATAAAAAGAACAATTGCATCGGTTGTACAGTTGACACCTGCAAATTTCATTGCACTGATGCAAACTATTGCACATTAAACACAATTGAAGTTGGTGCTTGTAACTGCGACCCCAAGTCCGTTGACTCAACCTGTTGTCAGTCATTTAAGGCTAAAACCTACTAAGTGACACTTCAAGACGAAACCGGTTCTAAGCAGACTTTAGAACCGGTTTATTTTTTTGAGCAATCCGTGGTAATATTCACCACATTTTTGGTGTTAACCCACCTGTAATTAGTAGGCTTACCTTTATAAATATTGTCACGCAAAAGGATGTTGGCAGAGTCGCTTACATTCACCGCGTAAATATTATTAATTATAAAAAGATTATTTTCGATTAAAATATTGTTATGAACGGGACCGGCGTATTTTTTGTTTTCCGGTTTAATAAGTATGGCATTATCCTCGCAATTCATAAAAGCATTGCCACTTATAATTAAATCTTTAACAAATCCGCTTTCATAATGGGTAGAGGCATCGTCAGAAATCCTTATACCCTCCTCGCCCGTATTGAGAAACCGATTATTTTCGATGCGGATTTTACCTCGGGTTGTAACGGAAACACCCACGCCCACAATCCTGTTAAGGCTGTTGCCGTTAAACTCAAAATCGGGACAAGCAGAGATATTTTCTACCACACCGCCCACATCAAGAGGTGCCTCATAGGTAGAAAGAACCACATCATAATAGTATTCATCGCGTAATGTGGCGTGCAATACCTTTGAGCGCCCCACCTCCAACAAGGTTTTTGGGTCAATAAAGGCTAAGGTATCCCCTTCACGTATACATTCGAAGCCGTAGTTCCGGTGATGACAGAACTTAAGTGTAATTTTATCACGGTCATTTTTAACTATTTTAAAGTGAATACCGTGCAGGTTACATCCATCATCCCCCGAAGTATCAAAGGATGAATCAAGCACTCTGATTCTTCCCCGACACATACTGAACCTTAAAGAATCCGAAACTGAAGAAAAATCCACCTCGGAATCTGGATTTGGCGCGAATTCAACGTTCTTAAGTGTAATATTCTCGCTGTTTTGGGCTACAAAGCCTATGGAGTTATTATAATGCTGTTTTATGTTTTCTAACTCAATATTACTTGAATTTTCAACAAAAATACCCACTTCCTTACGCAAACGGGGGTACATATAGAATACTTGCCCCACCTCGTAATCCTTGGGAATTATAAACCTTGCGGTAAAGATACGCTCAGCAATCTGCTTTATGACCGTGGAACCCGATAAGGGATGATTACCGCACCTCGTAAGATGGAAAAGATTCGACGGTTTAGCCGTTGCCATCCACCAACCGCGATTTTTGTGTTGGGTAAAGCCCATTTTATAATCCGTGCCATACCAATAAAACTCGCCGTTTTCCTCACTGTATTTACTTTGCTCATCTATCCTAAATGTAATATAAAAAGGCGAAGCCTTGAGCACCGTGATTTTATGCACATTGGGATTTGCGGTTTCAATATTAAGATTTTTCAGTTTAATTTTTTCGCAGTTTCTTATAACCAGATTAGTCATAACTCCGTCCATAATAAAGTTGGAGTCACAACAGTCAATTTCCAAATCCTTAACATTTTCAATAATTACTGCCGTTTTATGCTTATTTGGGGTTTCGCCCTCACCGTATTCCACAGCGGCGGTGGTGTTCGAAATACAAAAAACTCTCTCGTTGGCATTTTTACTGCAAAAAACGTAGTTGCCCTTAACAAGGGTCAGGTTCTTATGCACGGCGGTTTGCGAAGTGGTATTAAAAAGGTTCCTGAAGCCTACTGTAGCCTCAATATTAGGTTTTATGCTGAACGACTCGGGATAAATAACCACTTCTGTCACCTCCATACATATTATTACAAAAATATAATACAATACGCAGGAGAAAAATGCAACTGAACTTTACTAAAAAGGGCAAGAAAAGACCACTACTTTTATCGTAGTGGTCTTTTCTTGAACGGGAAAGTTTGTTTACTTCCTGCGTATCGTATTGGCATCTTTATAATAACCCCACAATGTTGTGTCAATGTTGCAACTTTGTGAATATTTTGTGAACATTTTGTGTCATTTTTTAAAACTATACCTTAAAAGCAAACTTTTTCGTCAACGTAACCAACGCATTGCGGCGATTTTTGTGCAACTTTATTTTCAATACTATTGTTGAAACAACGATAAGAATGTGATAATCTATACGTATAATCTGCGTATTCTTACGTAGGAACGGAGGTATATTATGTCAAATATTCTTGATGCTTTCAAAGAAAAACAAACCGAAGAAAGAGTTTACACCGGCAAAAAAATTAAAGTCGGTATCATCGGTTGCGGTTGGATTGCAGAGGCTCACCTTAAGAGCTACCTTAAATGCGATGATGTTGAGGTTGTAGCATTCGCGGACCTTGTACCCGGCAAAGCTGAGGCTTTTGCAGCAGCAAACGGCGTTGATGTTTCCACAGCTCGTTTTTACAACAGCGACAAGGAGCTTATAGATAACGAAAAAGACCTTGATGCAGTTTCAATCTGTACATATAACCGTCAGCACGCCCCCTGCGCTATTTATGCACTTGACCACGGTGTTCACGTTCTTCTTGAAAAACCCATGTGCGTTACTATTGAAGAAGCGGTTGAAATCTGCAAGGCAGAGAAGCGTAGCGGAAAAATTCTCTCAATCGGCTTCCAGCCCCGTTTTGATGAGAATATGAAAATGGTTAAAAAGATTTGCGAGAGCGGTGTCCTCGGCAGAATCTACTACATTCAGACCGGTGGCGGACGAAGAATGGGCATCCCCACTCCCTTCGGTACATCCTTTATCCAGGAGGATACCGCGGGTCTCGGTGCATTGGGTGATATCGGTTGTTATTCATTGGATATGGTTCTTAACGCAATCGGTTATCCGAAGCCCCTTACGGTTACAGGCTTTAAGGCAGGACTTTTCGGCAAAAAACCCGAATACCTTCAGAAGCCCGAATATACCGAGGTTTTCGGTGTTGATGACTTTGCGGCAGCTTATGTTCGCCTTGAAGGTGACATTGTTCTCGACTTCCGTATTGCCTGGGCAATGCATTGTGACACTCCCGGTGATACAATCATCATGGGTACCGAGGGTGGTTTGAGAATCCCCTCAACAGAATGCTGGAACGGTTCAATCGGCGGACCTATGACAATTTACCATAATATTGCAGGTGAATGTGTTGAGACGGTTATCCCCGAAATGAACAACGACGGTGACAACTTCGACAAGAAAATCCGTTCATTTATTGATGCAATTGAATTCAATCTTCCATCACCCGTTCCCTCAAGCCAGATTATTTATAATCAGGCTATTATTGACGGTATTGCACGTTCTTCCGATTTAGGCAGAGAA
>JAZNVE010000091.1:0-11631 GCA_045592665.1 Acutalibacteraceae bacterium | reverse complement strand
ACGGCAATGGTGGTGGGTAGTTCTCTTGCTCCTTATCTTCATTAATACAGAACAATAAAACATTGTAGGGGTCAGGCTCGCCTGACCCGATTTATTTATTGTTTACTTAGCGGTTTAGGCAAGCCTAAACCCTACGTTGGTGTATCGTCCTATCTTATCGAAGAATAATCGTAAGAGAACTACCCACCACCGTCCCAAGCAAGTTTGTTTATACAATACGTATTCTGGACTCTCCACCAAAAGCAAGCTTTTGGTCCCCCTCTCTCCTTACGCAGAGAGGTATGCTTCGCGTTACTTTTACTTTATTATAATCGGAAGCTCTCCTTCCCCTCAATTTTGTATTTTGCATTTTGAATTTTGCGTTTTACAATCGGCTTTGTCCCTTGACCTCAACCCCTTAAAACTGTATAATTCATTTATACGGAGGTGTTGGTAATGAATGGTACTGAAAAAGCCAAACGAAAACTTTTCAATATAATAGGCAAGGTTGTTAACAAACTTGGTCAGAATGAGGCTATGGCTAATGACGATATGTCAAAAGATGTTACCGAGGGTATGCCCGAGCTTTTAAGGGAGGCTGCTGCCGAGGGTACTGTACTTTTAAGGAACGACGGAATTCTTCCCTTAAAGGATACCGATGTTATATCGGTTTTCGGCAGGGTGCAGAATGATTATATTTACGTGGGCTATGGCTCGGGCGGTGACGTTATTAAGCCCTACACCGTGAATCTTATGGAGGGTCTTCGTAATAACGGTGTGAAACTCAACGAAGAATTAGCGACTATTTACCGTAAATGGTGTAGCGAAAACGCTCCCGACCACGGGTTTTGGGGACATTGGCCACACTATTATGACGAAATGCCCATTGATACTAATACCATCAAAACCGCATCACAAAAAAGTAGCGTTGCAGTTGTAGTTATTGGCAGAGCCGCAGGTGAAGACCGTGAAAACACCCTTACAAAGGGAAGTTACTATTTAACCGATGATGAGAAAGCTTTGATTTCAAGGGTTTCTGAGAATTTCAATAAAACCGTTATTATTCTCGACATCGGCGGCATCATTGATATGAGTTGGGAAAAAGAAATCCTCAAAGGTGACAGTGCTATCCTCATTCCTTGGCAGGGCGGTATGGAAAGCGGTAATGCTGTTGCAGAAGTGCTTTCGGGTAACCGTGAGCCATCGGGCAGATTAACCGACACCATCGCGAAATCTTACGAGGATTACCCCTCCGCCGAAAATTTCGGCAACAGAGAATACAACAATTACACCGAGGATATTTACGTTGGCTACCGTTATTTTGAAACATTCAATAAGGATGCGGTTATTTATCCCTTTGGTTTTGGTCTGGGATATACAAATTTTGAACGCAATTTAATCTCTGCTCAAATCAAAAACGATATTATCACTCTTAAAATATCCACTAAAAACACAAGCGACTACTCGGGTAAGGATGTTTTACAGATTTACGTTGAAGCCCCTCAAGGTCTTTTAGGCAAACCCGCCCGTGTTTTATGTGCGTATGAAAAAACACGCATATTAAATTGCGGTGAAATGCAGGAATTTGAATTATATATTCCTTTCTACACCTTTGCTTCATACGATGACGGTGGCAAAACACCCTATAAATCATCCTACATAATTGAAAAAGGCATTTATAACGTTTACCTTGGTGGTGACGTCAGAAGTGCCGAAAAAGTTCATTCTTTTGAAATCAATGAAGATATTGTACTTGAAACTTTGAAGGAAGTTGCCTCGCCAAAAGAAAGTTTTAATCGTCTTACGCCGAAAGATGTTAACGGCAATTTTGAAAAATCCTACGAGAAGGTTCCCACTTCAACAGATGATTTAAAAGAGATTATTTTATCCGAGCTTCCCGAGGATTTCGGCACCTCCAAAAACCGCAACATCAAATTATCCGACGTTAAAAACGGCAATGAAACCCTCGATAATTTTATCGCTCAGTTAACTCCCGACGAGCTTGAAGCCATAAGTCGCGGTGCGTATATTATGAATAGTCCCCTTGGTGCTAAGGGTAACGCAGGTGTTATGGGTGGTGTTCTCCCCTCTTTACGGGAGCTTGGTGTTAATCCCGTAACAACCACCGACGGACCCTCGGGCATACGACTTCTTGCCTGTTGCTCATTGCTCCCCTCGGGTACTTCTATCGCATCTATGTGGAACAAAGACTTAGCATACCGCCTTTACAAAAAGGTGGGCGGTGAAATGAAGGTCAAAGGCTCTGATATTTTGCTCGCTCCGGGTATGAATATTCACCGTAGCCCCCTTTGCGGCAGAAACTTTGAGTACTACTCCGAAGACCCCTTCTTAACGGGCAAAACCGCCGCCGCAGTTGTTTCGGGATTACAAAGTGAGGGCGTTGCCGCTTGTCCCAAGCATTTCGCTTGTAATAATCAGGAAACTAACCGAAACAAAAACGATTCCCGTCTTTCCGAAAGAGCTTTACGCGAAATTTATCTTAAAGGTTTTGAAATATGCGTTAAAGAGGCTAAGCCCCTAACCATTATGACCTCGTACAATAAAATCAATGGCGTATGGGCTCACTATCATTACGACCTATGTACCCGTGTATTAAGGCAGGAATGGAAATACGACGGTCTCGTTATGACTGACTGGTGGATGCAATATACTCAAAGTCCCGAGTTCAGCAATTTAAAAGACAATGCCTACCGCGTAAGGGCGGGTGTTGATATATTAATGCCCGGTGGTAAACGTACCGGCAAGAAAAAGCCCGACGGCACATTGCTTAAGACCTACAAAAAGGAAAACGGTATCACCCTCGGTGAAATGCAACGCACCGCAAAAAATGTGTTAAAACTTGTAATGAGATTAAAATAAAGATAAACAATTAACCCCGATTCTTTCGAATCGGGGTTTTACTTTAACTATTCACTTAAGCGATTACGTAAGGAATTTCACCGGCAATGTGGAGAATGTATCTTACGTCAACAGTTGTGATTTCACCGTCTTCGTCGATATCACCAACTTCAAGCTGGTAATCGGTAGCTTTGAGCTGACCTGCGGCAATCTTAAGAGCAAGCTTAGCATCCAATGTGTTAACTGCACCACTGTTGTCAACGTCACCAAGAAGACCATCCAATGTAATGGGAGTTACGTGTCTCTTATATGTGTTGTAAAGAGAGAACTGAGGATGATTTTCTTTATCGGTGTGTACTGTGTACTGTTCGTCTGCAGTAAGGAGCCAGATTACAGTATCCAATGTACCGTTATCAGCGTTATAGTCGCTGTGGCTCATATTCTTGATAAGCCATGTCTGTTCGGGGAACATAGCGGTTGACATATCAATCTTATAGTCCCAGGAAATGTGGTTGTGACCGTCTTTGATTTTCTGGGTGTAAATCTGAGCCCAGTCATCGTGTGCCTGAAGGTAAAGAGCACAAGTAGCGCCACCTGTCATATACTTAACGTCGATAACTTCGTCACTCTGCTCATATTCTGAACTGATGGGAACCATCTGACGGTTATAACCGCAAACGATACCGAATCTCATACCATCATCTTCAGCATCTTCGATAATCTGCTTAGCATTTGTCTGAATATCGTAGTAAGGATTGATTATTGCTTCAAGGTTGGGGTCAATTCCTTCGGGGAAGAGGAAGTCTTTAGCTGCTTCAAAGTCCTCAGCAGGAACGAGTGACCACATACCGGGCATACCGCTCATAAGAGGAATAATGCTATCTCTGTAAATGTAAGGGTTAACACCCTGAATTGCTGCATTTATATCGCCGAAGTATTCGTGAGAAAGACCCTCGTAGCTTGCGATGAATGAAATAATATATGCTGCTATATGAGTTGTTGCACTAACATCCGCAGATTTAACAAGGTAGTTTTCAACTGCGAAAATATCGATTTCGATATTACCTGTGAAAAGGTTACCTACAAGGCTTGTGCCCTGCCAAGCGGGTGATGCAAAAACGCAGTTGTTGATACGTTTTCCGCCGTATTCATCCAAGTATGAAAGCATAACAATTGAACCCATACTCATTGCGGCAACGTTAACCTTTTTACAACCTTCTTCGGTTCTTACGTAGTTAATAAAAGCGTTAAGCTCGGCTGCATTTTCAATGGGGCTCTTTGTCCAGTCATAGCTGAAGCTGTAGGTTTTATCCTCACCGTATTTCTTAGCTGTTTCAAGCACGAAGGATGTGAAAAGGCTTGCCTTTTCTTCATCGGTGTACTCAGAAATAGTTTTCTTTGTTTCGTAGAAACCTAATTCATTCACGGGAGTACCGTCTGTATTATAAGAAATGGGCTCAAAATATTTATTGAGTGCGGGAATGAAGGTATTGCCGAAAGATTCAAAATCCTTGTGGTTCATACCATACTGAATAAGACCACCTATAAAGGCTCCGCCTACATCTGTAATTAATGCTTCGATATCGGTATCACTTCCGAAGAATGCCTCCTTCTGATTTTCTGTACCGAAATCTGTGTAAAGCTTTGTTGAATTGAAGCCGTCAACAATTACGAGGGGCAAATCGTCAGCCGCAACAACGGGCATAACGAAAGCAAGCGCTGCCATAACAATCGCAAGAGTGAGGCAAACAATTTTCTTGGTTGCTTTCATAATAATCCTCCTATTAGATACTAATAGCATTATACTACCATATATACAAACAGATTTTAACACATAAATCCATTAATTGCAATAGCAATATTAAATTTTTACCCATTGAGTTTGACGATTTTAGGGGGTAGTTTATTGTTGAAAATGAATAATTTTTATTCTCCGAGCCTTATGGATATTTCACCCGAATTAAGGATTGCTCTTTCGCCATCCCGAAACTCTACCAAAAGACCGCAATCATCATCAATAGCTATGGCTTTCGCAGGTGTTTTTTCTCCGTTTTTTATTACATTTATATCCCTGCCGAGAACAAAGCATCTTCGACTATACTCCTGACAATGAGCTTTCTTATCAAGCTTGTTATAATAGGTCATAAAGGAGCTAATAAACTCAGCAACGATTCTATTTCTAAGGTTTTCTTTTTCCTCATTAAATACCGCACCCGCTATATCTTTTATATCCTCGGGGAATCCGCCCTCGGGCTCATACACGTTAATTCCCACACCGAGGATAACGTAATCAAGTATATGTTTTTGTGAATTAAAGCTTGCCTCGGTAAGTATACCGCATACCTTTTTACCTTTGACAAAAACATCGTTCACCCATTTAATCTGCGGATTAACGACTCCCACTTTTTCAAGAGCTTCGCAGACACTTACGGCGGCGGCTGTGGTAATAAGCACCGCATCTTCCGGTTTTATGGATGGCTTAAGAAGCAAACTCATATAAATTCCCGTATCTCCCGGTGAAAAAAAGCTTCTTCCGAGCCTTCCTCTGCCTTGGCTCTGCTCACCTGCAACAACCAAAAGTCCCTCACCTTCACCTTGAAAAGCACGATTTTTAATTATAGTGTTTGTCGACTCAGCTATTGAATAAAACTCGGGTTTAATTTCATCCCTTAAAGCTTCCGGCAAAAAAAACCTTATACCGTCACAAGATAATATATCTCTCATAAAAGCACCTTAGAAAACAAAACACCGTCCGAAGACGGTGTTTACTTATTTCACGCGAAATTAATATGCGATTGTAAATTCATCGTAACATTCGATACCTACCTCGGCACCAACACCCATTGCTGTAAGACTAAGGATACAAGGAGCATTAACTGATAAGCCAATAAGGTTACCCGAAGCATCAAGTGTAGCAATGATTGTACAATCAAAATATTCAAGGTGAATATCGGAAATATCGATAGCACCTGCAACTGCGTCCGTAATTGTTTTTTCTTCAATTATGGAAATTGCGGAACCTAAGCCACTACCCGCCTTGGGATCGTTTGCGCCCTTAAGAACCAATGTAACAACTGTATTGTCACCTGACTTTTCCACTTTGGGAGCTGCCGCGAGGTCAGCCTCAGTAAGTGTACACTGTATATTCTGGGGAGGAAGAGCATTTTTATCGATTGTCTCGTTGGGTTCAGATGCTTTCATAAATGTACCCATAAGGCTCTTACCAATGGGTTCAAGAGTAGCTTTAACAAGAGCATTACCATTTATTACGAGGTGCTCTTGGTAGTGTGAAGCACTTGTCTTTGTTTTAACAACCTGAGTTGCAGATGATTTTGCCTTGTTGAGAGCATCAACGTACATCTTAAGTCCGTCGCCCTGCACAGCGCCTGCATTCTGAGAACCACCGTTGTTACCTGCGGGTGTTTTGTCACCTGTGGAAGCACCACCGTTGGAAGCACCGCTATTTGTAGAACCACCGTTTGAGGAACCGCTGTTAGAAGCACCACCGGGAGTTGTTGAAACATAACCACCGTTGTAGGAGCCACTGTTATTAAAGCTATTATTATGCTCATCAATTTTCTGAGCCATTTCCTTATCTTTTGCTATATTATTCTGAGCCGCCTTGAGCGTAAATACAGAAGTGAGAATATTGGTAGTAATAACTGTCATAGCAACACTCACTGCCGCAATACAAAGCACTAACTTCTTAATAGGTGTCATCTTCATTACATGCACACTCCATTCGCATTTAATCTACATTATTATAAAATATGTTTTCGTAAATGTCAACAATTTTAAGCAAATGTAAAATTTATAAACATAAAAAATTTTATTCCGCTATTGTTTATTTTGATACAATATTGTAAAATATCTAAACAAGAATTAAAAACGGAGCAAAAATATGAAAAAAACATTATGTTCCAACAGAATATTGTCTCAGACGGGCTTCGGCATTACGGGTGCGATGCTTACGGGTTCTTTTACCCTTTGCGTTTGTGCCGTAACGGGTCGTGGTCTTTTTGCTTTTTTGATTTGTTGCATTGCGTGTTTTGCCTTTTCCGCTAAAAACAAAGACTGTATTTTTACCCCACACGCATTTTTATTATTACCTTTATTTTACAGTTTTTCAGGCGGGTCAGAACTTGCCGGCGGCTTAGCCGTTGCAGGTGGTGCCCTCTTTTACCTTTGCCTAAAAAAACTCACTAAAAACTCCCTTGTTCCCGATTTCGTTATTTCCGGAATGGGGCTCGGCATAGCTGTTGGTGTTACGGCACTTCTTACTAATGCCTACTTTGGTATCGGTGCAAACTCTTTTACACCTTTTGATATGTTAAAAGAATTCCGTTCATTGGGCTTTCATCCTAATTTCCGCGGACTTTTCTACGGTACCATAACACTTTTTGCTATGATTACGTACCCTTTTAAATTCAAAAAACTCAACCGATATCTTCCGGCGGCTTTTGTTACCTTACTTATTCCCTATGTTTTCAATTTATTCCTTAATCCCCAAAGGGATTTAACAACTATTAATGAATCTCTTTCTTTGGTTTTCGCAGATGATTTTAAAAATGAATTTTTATATTTCACCGAAATATCCGCTAAAGATATACCTTATATATTAAAAGGCTCAGTCGGTTTCGGGGCAATTCTTTTTGTTTTCGGAAACCGTGATATTGACATTTGCCCTGCAAACTGCGTAAGCGGTGTTTTGTCGGGACTTCCCATAAAAAAACATCCCATAAAAAATTACGGCGTTATCTCTACAATTGTTTCAACTGTTATCGTAACTGTTCCGCTTTTACTTTGCCCGTCAATTTTCTCAAGACTCCCCTTGCATTGCGCCGGATCAATGCTCATAGTTTCCGCATGGCAAAGTCTTCCAACAGCTTCGATAAAATCAGTATTCAAAGAACGTAATTTTATAAAATGGCTTCTTATGCTCCTTTGTGCCGTGCCCTTTGTGATAACCGATGTTTTCACAAGCACCCTTGTTTGTTTCGGTCTTTGGGCAATATTCGGTAAACTCCAAGGAAAGGAGTTGTCGAAATGAAAAAAGATAAAAAGAAAATAGCGAGAATTATAGCAACCTGGTTAGTTACTACCGTAATGCTAAGTGTGTTTATCCTTGATACGGTTGTTCTCGTTCTTGATAACAGATACGTTTCGCAAGTAACCATAACTGACGAGGACTTTTCGGGAAAATACGGTGACGATAAAATTCATTTTCTCAACACCGCAAACTCCGACTGTATGTTAATCGAAAGTAACGGTCGGTTTGCACTTGTTGACTCAGGTGAGGGTAACGAAAACCCCAGAAAAGACCCGGGATACAAAGGTTATCGAGACGAGGTTATCAACTATATAAGAAAAGTTGCCGCCAACGAAGACGGAAATGTACATCTTGATTTCATCCTTGCCACCCATATGCACTATGACCACGCGGGTAATTTTACCGAAATCATAAAGTGCGATGACTTTTTTATAGACACGGCGTATATTAAGCAGTACGATTCCTCCTCAACTCTTAAGTTGGACCAGAAGAATTGGGGAAATGGCGAAATGTATAAGAGCATTATCGCCGAACTTAACAAAAAACATATACCGATAAACCAAAATTTACCCGACGAACCATTCACTTTCGGTGATTTTAAAATCCAATTCATTAACACCGTGACTCCCACGGAAATTGACGCAGACGACGAAAATGCCAACAGTGTGGGTGTGAAAATCACAAAGGGTAATAAGACCGCTTTCCTTGCAGCGGATTTCACCTCGGGAACGGGCTTGGAAGATTATTATGCCGACAGCATCGGTGATGTTGATTTACTGAAAATCGGTCACCACGGTTATTTCGGCTCATCCTCAAAGGATTTTCTTAAAGTGTTAAAACCCGAAATTGCCGTATGCACAAATCAAATCGGTAAGGTTTACCCCAATGTTAAATGGAATATTACGATGGTTGCCAAAGCACCGCTTTTCTCAACGGCACACCGAAACGGAATCATCGCAACATTTAACGACAAAAACGAGATTATATTAACACAGAATATAATGTGAAAACTTCGCGTATCAGATTTGGTACGCGAAGTTTTATTTTTATACTATATTAGAATATACTTTGGAAAACTGAAAGCAAGGGAAGAGTCCAACCAAAAACATAGGGGAAGCAAACGCCGTAAGCCAACGCAAGTAAGAAAGTAAGCGAATACTTTTCGAGGCAGGACATTACGCAGAAAAGTGCAAAAAACGGTGCGAAAATTATTTTCAAAAATACATTTTTTCTACCGTAAACGCTATCTTTGAAAGCCAACATATCCTCGAATGAGGGTGCACAGTTTGCAGCAAAGGAAATACCCAGCCATAAAAAGAGATATGAAAGTACGTTACCCGTGTCACCAATATAAACAAGTTGGTATGCAGAACCCGAAAGGAAGTAGGTACTAAGAATAAGGTTCATCGTAAAGGGAAACCAACAGACAAAAAATGATTTCCACGGATTTTCGTTAAGAAGTTCGTGCTCAGTATGACCGCAGAACTCAGAGTATTTAAATGCTCTTTCGTCGTAGACGGCAATTTTACAAACACGGCACACCAACAATTCCCATAATTTTCTGAAAAATGCACCGGGGAATGTAATAATACGGGTAATTACATAGATTAAAGTCATTCTACATCACCTGACCCTTCCGTAAACAACTGCTCTGCGGTAATTTCACCCGAAAGATAATCATTTACTCTGCCGGAAACAGAAAGACCGTACGTTTCGAGAAGTGATACTGTTTCGTCAACAGTTTCTTTATTACCCAGCTCATTTTCAATAACAATTGATGTATAGTAAAGTATACCGTAGCTTTCGTAAGTCAAGGCTTCGTCAATTACGGTTTTAGCCTGTTCCACGTCACCCTTAACCACAAGTGCCATAGCCTTAAGTCTTAAAACCTCTGCATTCTGGGGTTCAGCTTCAAGAGCTTTATCTGTCCACTCAATGGCCTCGTCCGCATCCCCCGAAAGCCTTGCTACGGTTGAATTAAGACTATATCCGTCGGGATCCTGTCGGTCTGCTTCAATAAGGGCATCCGCAAGCTCTTCGGCAGTTTCAATATCCCCCGAATTTATTGATACAAGAGCATATTCATAAGCGTAAAGCCACAGATAATCGGGGTTAGCTTCATACACCTTTTTCAGGTATTCCTGAGCCTCATAGGTTTTACCCGAAGAATAAGCAAACATATACTGACAAAATCTTATCATAGCTTCGTTATAAACTACTTCTTTCACTTTGCCGTCAACTGTTTCAATCTCTACGGTAGCACCCGAAAGAGCCTCAATTTCTTTCATAATACTGTTGTACATTGTAGTATTATCGGCACTGTACTGTTGATATTCTTCCTTATTGACAATATCATAAAAACCTTGCATCGTAGCGTAAAGCACAAGACTTTCGTTACCGATATTTTTATATTTAGTATATTGGGGCATAGGAAGAATACTGTCATCAAAGCCCTTTGAAATACGGTCTGCAACCTCTGTCATGGATGTGGAGCCGTCGGACATCTGTATAAATATGGCTTCGGCACTTTCGAAATATAATTTACGGGCATTTACCTCTTTATTTTCGAAATAATCTATTGCTTCGTCATAAGCGGTTTTAGCAGAGGTAATATTACCCTTTGAAAAATGGTATTTTGCTTCGTAAGCCTTAGCGTAGCCATCCACATTCTGCCAGAAGCCACGCATAGCAATAATACCGAGAATACCGATAGCAAATATTAAAAGAATATTAGTAAATCTAAAAGGACGATTACGTAATTCTTTCAGACACTCTTCGCATATACCATCTTTACCGTTTTCGTAGGCTTCACCGCAAAGTTCACATATAAGTTCCGGTGTGTCCTCTTCATCGGTAGTGCCGTCCTCAGCTATATCGCCATCTTCAGTTTCGGTAATTTCCGATTCGTCAGTACTACCGCTTTCAAACTCCTCGGTGGTTTTAGCCAATTCTTTTCTGAAAAGCTCCGCAAGAGCCTCCAGCTCCTCGTTAAGCTCCTCAGCATTTTCAGCTTTTTCGATATTTTCGTTGTTTTCTGAATTTTCTAAAATCTTGTTGTCTTCCAAGGAAAAACCTCCTTTGAAAAATATGTTTTCATTCTATCACCATTACGATGAAATTTCAAATAAAATCATACATTTCTCAGGAGGTTTACAAAATATTTACTTTTTAGTTTTTTACAGATGGGTTTTTAAATTATAAAATGTTGAAAAGAGGGAAAATTCAAGAGGTTACGGCTCAATCACACCACCGTCCCCTGTCTTGTCCTTTGCTCATCAATTGTCAATCACAGAACCGTCCCCTGATTGGTCTCGGTTAACAAAAAGTTCAAACCCGTTTTCTTCGATTGGGGTTGATGCTAACAACGATTCTGCTATTATAACAGGGCGCTTTTGTTGTTGGAAGACTCTTGTAGAGCTTATGGGGTCATATGTAAATGAATACAACCATTTATCATCGAATTTATTTTTCACAAACTCGTTATCATAAACGCTGATTTTAAGCATTCTCTTTAAAAAATTGTAATTCTCAAAGGGACAAGTAGGTTCGTACATTTTTTCCGAAACACTATAAACGTCGCCCTCAATTATGTGAACAATGTTGGAGTTGCTTGTATAATTATTGTTGGTATCCAAAGCGGTAGTAATCAGAAAAACAGCATTTGCAGGGATTTCAATCCTTTTTGTCTTCAATATTCTTTTAGTTACAATACTTTTTCCGTCAAATTTATATCTTTCAAAAAG
>JAZNVE010000090.1:0-4562 GCA_045592665.1 Acutalibacteraceae bacterium | reverse complement strand
GCGGCGGTTGTTTCCTGTTTCTTTGTTCCGCCGGATAAAGAATACCTGAATTATTTTGACTGGAAGACACTTTCATGTCTGTTTATAACATTAGCGGTTATTTGTGCACTCCGTAACATTAAGTTTTTCACAATTCTTGCGAGAAAACTTGTAATTATGACGGGAAACTTACGAACACTGTTCGTTTTGCTTATAGTCATTACCTTTATAGGCTCAATGATTATCGCAAACGATATGGCACTAATCACCTTTTTACCCCTGGGTTATTTTGCACTTTCGGTAGCAAAGCAAGAAAAATATATGGCATATCTGTTTGTGTTACAGAATATATCCGCAAATTTAGGCGGTATGCTGACGCCATTCGGGAATCCGCAAAACCTTTATTTGTATTCATATTTCAATATTCCAACGGGTGAATTCTGCCTTATAATGCTCCCCGCATTTTTACTTGCGGTAACCCTTTTATTAGTTGCGTGTATTCCTGTGAAATCAATTAAATTCACTTTAAATGAAAAGTTCCCCGAAAAACTTAATATACCTAAAACTATACTTTATATAGTATTATTCCTCATTTCAATTCTTATCGTTTTCAGAATAATACCCTTTGGTGTGGGACTGGTGCTTATACCCGCGGTACTTTTCTTTGTTGACCGCGAATCCCTTAAAATGGTTGACTACGGTTTACTCGGCACATTCTTCTTTTTCTTTATATTTGCGGGTAACTTAGCGCGAATAAGTGCGGTAAACACCCTTATGTCTTCGCTACTTGAAAAGGACACGCTTATTGTATCCATACTTTCGTGTCAGGTTATAAGCAATGTACCATCGGCTATTTTACTCTCAAGATTTACAAATGATTACCCCGCCTTGCTTTTAGGTGTAAATATAGGTGGTACAGGAACACTTATAGCCTCCCTTGCCAGTCTTATAACATTCAATGAATTCAGAATTTTATATCCCAAACAAACTAAGAAATACATACTCATTTTTACAGGTTTAAACGTTGCATTTGTGGTTATTTTAACCGTTGCTATGAAGTTACTTTCTTTGATAAAAATATAAGCGAGGTGAATTTCACCTCGCTTATATTTTACTATATCAACGATTCGTTCACTGCTTTTTCAAAATTACGAGCAGATTCATTTCCTGCACCGCCATCAAATAGAGAATTTTTCATATACACAGCAGCAATATTATTTGTGGGGTCAATCCAGAAATGAGTACCGAAAGCCCCACTCCAACCGAAAGCTCCCACCGGCAAAATTTCGTAATCTTCGTTGACTATTACCCTGACACCAAGCCCCCATCGCTCGTATCCGGGCATTATAGTCTCCGAAACAAACGGTGTATGTAACAACTTGAATGTATTCTCACTGATAATCTGTTTTGTTGGTGTTTTACCTTTATTTAAAAGCATTTTTGCAAATTTTGAATAGTCAGAAAGGGTCGATACCAACCCCGCTCCACCCAGATAATGTGTACACGGAAAAACGGAGAAAACGCGATTTTCAATCATTTTCTCAACACAATTTTTGCCATCGACCCTATTGTGCATAGCAATAACCTTTTCCCATTGTTCCTCAGTAGGAATAAAAGTTGTATTTGTCATACTACAAGGGGTAAAAATTTCTTGCGTTAAAAAGTCCATATAATCAGTATAAGTCACTTTTTCAATAATCCTCGCCAGAACATCAAAAGCTCCCGTACCGCTATATTGTTGCTTTGTTCCCGGTTCAAAATCAAGCCCCATTCGTGAATAAAATCCAACTGTGGTATCAAGGTCTTTTCTGTCATCATCGGTCATTTTTGCCTCCTTTAAAGGCTCACTACCGATTCCCGAAGTATGTGTAAGCAGATTGCAAATAGTGATTTCGTTTTGGGCTTTACCTAAGTCTATTAAACAACCCGATTCTGTAATTTGCGTAATATGAACATCTTTAAATTCAGGCAAATAGTCGCTCACTTTATCAGATAAAGAAAGTAAGCCCTTTTCTACAAGTATAAGCGTTGCAACTGCCGTAACGGGTTTCGTCATAGACGCAAGACGAAATATTGTATTTTCGGTAACAGGCTCCGTGTTATCAACAGAAATAGTGCCAAAACACTGTTTATAAACTTCTTCTTTCCCTTGAACAACACAATATGCACAACCAAAAACTTTGTTAATCTCTAAGTCATATAAAGCGGCTTTTTCTATATTAGTTTTTAATAATTCATTATTTAACTTATACATTTAATCACCCGAAACAAATAACTATAAATATTATATCCCTAATAACATCAAAAGTAAAGTTGTGGACTATAAAACTACTATAAGCTGACGATTTGCTGAGAATTATTATTCTTAAAGAAATATGAAGCATAAAAGAAGGCGGAGTGAAATCACTCCGCTTTTCTCTTAAGAACTCTTGCTCCAACTATCATTTGTATATTCAAACGAACCCGCTACCCACTCATCATTAATATTTTTAGTAACACTACAGTCGAATGTATTATTCCAATTAGTTCCATAGACATCAATCATTGTAATTCTACCACTTACAAGATATTCTGTTTCCGAAATTTCCTTAACATTTGTTATTGTTGCAGATGAACTTTTCAGTTCATTATCACCTATTGTGGAACCCATATAATTAAACATTGCACGATTTTTAACTACTTCACTAACTTGTTGCTCAGGTGTTATTTCATCTTTTGAACTACTGCCCGATTCTAATGTTCCACAAGCACATAAACTAAATATAGTTAAAACTACCACAAATATACAAAAAGCTCTTTTAAACATCATTTTTCACCTCCAAATAGCCATAATACAAGTAACATATTGTTACATCCTTATTGTAACATAATGTTACAATTAAATCAAGAGGTGATTTGATGATAGGTTTAAAAAATATTCGCAGACAGAAAAAATTAAATCAACAAAAAGTTGCTTTAGATTTGAATATTTCCAGAGAGGCACTTTCATACTACGAAAACGGAAAAAGAGAACCATCACTATCCTTGTTAGTTCAGATGTCAAATTATTTTAATGTATCTATAAATTATTTAATCACCGGTGAAGAATTCAAAAAAAGATAAAACCTACAAGTATTCATTATGAAAACTGCTTGTAGGTTTATTTTTATGTCTGCATATTTAACTTTTTTTAACAAATAATAGAATTAACATTTCAAAACTTTTACAAGGAGATTGATTTATATATGAAAGCAACAGGTATTGTACGCCGTATAGAGGCTCGTGTTATAATAACACAAAAGTGCGATAAAACCTTATAAACACTGGACTTTCGAGCAATTTTAGAGCAAAAATTTTTGACAAAAAGCAGCATATTTTGACCTATACATAATAAAAGCGAGGTGAAAATTCACCTGGCTTTTGCATTAAAATTTATCTAAAATATATTGCTTAGTAGATTGAGTTGTTGGTGGCGTATCAATCATGAAAAATTCTTCGGCAGGAACAGGGTCTTTTTCATAATCCACAAGTTTTGCTCTACGCTTTTCAAGTGGATTGCGTTCTTCCCATTCTATAAACGCAAGCAAACGATCCTTTATTAAAGATTTGTTTGTCCATTCCTCGCACCATTGTTCAAACTTTTGCATTATTTCTTCAGGTGTAGTAGGTTCGATTCCGTGCATCCAATGTCCATAATATAGCTCTGTCGGCATCAAAGCATTAATAAAGATTCCAGGCCGAATATAATATTCCTCTTTAGAAAAACTACTTCCTTGAATCAAAAAAGAAATTGTAAACTCGCCAATATCTTTTGTCCACCGTTTATTCTTTTTCTTAAATCCTTTTGCTTTCAAATAAGGCTTTGCATATTCAATTAATTCTTCTTCGGGTAAAAAGTGTTTCACAAAATCACCGCCTTTGATTTATTATATCATATTTAATTTCAAAAGTAAATCTTGCGGTATATTTCTCCCAGAAATACAGATAATAACAACACAATTTGTAATTTAAGGAGAAATGTATATATGAAAGCAACAGGAATAGTTCGTAGAATCGATGATTTGGGAAGGGTTGTTATTCCCAAAGAAATCAGAAGAACTTTAAGGATTCGTGAGGGAGACCCTTTGGAAATTTTTACCGCCAGTGATGGCGAAGTTATTTTCAAAAAATACTCCCCTATGGGTGAGTTGTCGGAGTTTTCGGGTCAGTACTCGGACATATTAAGCCGTACGGCGGATTTACCCGTTATCATAACTGACCGCGACCATGTTATTTCCGTTTCGGGTCTTCCTAAAAAAGATTATCTTGAACGTCATATTTCAAAAGAGCTTGAAGAAATTATGGAAAACAGGGATAAATATATTAAAACCCGCGAAAACGCACGCCTCTACCCTATTGATAACTGTGATATCGAAGCACTTACAGCTTTCCCCATAATTTCCGCAGGTGATATTGGCGGTGCAGTTATTTTCTTAAGTAACGGTGACTATTCAAAGCTTACGGACACTGAGGTTAAATTGGCTCAGGTTGCCGCAACATTCCTCGGAAAACAGATGGAGGAATAATTCAACAATTGTTATATATTTAATTTGTGAATATCTTCC
>JAZNVE010000089.1:0-12329 GCA_045592665.1 Acutalibacteraceae bacterium | reverse complement strand
AGGGGCTTTCCCGTGTAAGAGCCGTTTACATCACTTTGAATATTTTTATCAAGGTTGTTGTCGGCGTCGATTACTTCCTGGACTTTCGATTTTTTATGTTTTTTCATAATATTCACCTCGTGAATATTATTTCATAAATGACAGAAATTATTTAGAGAGGATACGTTAAAATGAAAAAAGTACGTTTAGGTATCATTGGTGTAGGTAATATGGGTTCAAGCCATATTAAGAATGCACTTAAAGGCACAATGCCCGAAATTGAAATTACGGCAGTTGCCGATATTAAGCCCGACAGACTCCAGTGGGCAAAAGAACAACTCCCCGAGGTTAAAACCTTTGACACTGCTTCGACACTTATGGATTCAGGTGAAGTTGATGCAGTTCTCATTGCTACACCCCACTATGACCATCCGCCCCTTGTTATAGAGGCTTTGGAAAAGGGTCTTCACGTTATGAGCGAAAAACCCGCAGGTGTTTATACTAAACAGGTTCGTGAAATGAACGCAGTTGCAGATAAAAGCGATAAAATCTTTGCAATTATGTTCAACCAACGTACAAACTGCCTTTACAGAAAGGCTCACGAAATCGTTCATAGCGGAAAATATGGTGAATTACAGCGTGTAACCTGGATTATTACCGATTGGTACAGAACACAGTCATATTATAATTCCGGCGGATGGCGTGCGACCTGGTCCGGTGAAGGTGGTGGCGTACTCCTTAATCAATGCCCCCATCAGCTTGACTTGTGGCAGTGGATTTGCGGTATGCCCGAAAAGATTACTGCGGTTTGTCACGAGGGTAAATGGCATAATATCGAGGTTGAAGACGATGTTATGATTTATGCAGAATACCCCAACGGTGCAACGGGTACATTTATCACTACAACGGGCGATTTCCCCGGTACGAACAGACTTGAAATTACTCTTGACAGGGCAAAGCTTATTTGCGAAGACGGTAAGCTTACTGTTTGTGAGGTTGCTGAGAGTGTAAGAGAATTTACAAAAAATGCTGAAGAAGGCTTTGGAAGAATTGATACCGAAACCTTTGAAGCAGAGCTTGATGGAAGCAACGTTCAACATCCGGAAGTTCTCAATAAATTCGCTGGGGCAATTCTTCGCGGTGAACCTCTTACGGCATCAGGACAGGAAGGCATTAACGGACTTATGATTTCCAATGCAGCATTCCTTTCATCCTGGATGGGTAAAACCGTTACATTACCCATTGATGAAGACCTTTTCTATAATATGCTTCAGGATAAAATCAAAAATTCTTCTTTTGTAAAAGAAGTTAAAGAGATAGTAAACGAGGATATGGATTCTACTTATTAATATATGTTTAAGGTGAAACTATGACTAAAAAGTATTTTAAATTGTTGCTCAGTTTAGGCATTATACTGTGTGTCCTGTGCGGAAGCTTCACGGTGAGTATGGCTGCTCCTCAGTGGGGGGAGTTTGAGGGTGAAGTGGAAACCGACAGCTTTGATGATACGGATGCGGTAACGTCATCCGAAGCGGATACTGAACCGACAGAAGAGCCTACCACTAAAAAGCCTACCCGTCCCGCTACAACCCAGAATCAGGTAAGACCGGCTCCGCCCATAAATGTTACGGTAGAGGAAACTGCAGAAAAAACAACAAAAGAAACTACTGAGAAAACAACAAAAGAAACTGTTGAAAAAACCACCGAAAAAACAACAAAAGCCACAACAGAAGTCTCTCAGACCAAAACGGAAACAACCGATGAGGATGAGGCATTACTTGAAGATGGTCAGTTTTTCGTTTACCTTGAAAGGAATAATGGTGAACGTCGATTGAAAACCGTTCTTGATAAGCCGGGTCTTGTTAATCAACCCAATGAACCTGTAAGAATTGGTTATGTTTTCAAGGGTTGGTATAAAAACCCCGAATGTACTGAGCCTTGGGATTTCAGTAAATCCATTGCTCAGAAGGGTACTGTAATATACGCTAAGTGGGTGCCGGACGCAAACACTGTTGAATTCAGTATTAAAGTTGAAAAGGTTCCCGGCGGAACAATCGAAGTAAACCCGAGTAGTGCAAGTTTGGGTGAGGCGGTTATTATTACCGTTAAGCCCGACGAAGGGAAACGTCTTGTAGCGGGAAGTATCACAGTTAACGGAAAACACAGTGATGTTCTGAGTTTCATAATGCCCCGTGAAGCGGTTGTTGTAAGTGCAAGTTTTGAGGATATTCCCGAAGAAAAGGTTGAGGAAAAACCCAATATTCTTATTCCCATTATCATTGCGGTAGCGGCGTTTGTTGTAATCCTTGTTGTAGTGATTATAATTATAAGGTATAAAACAAGACCCGCTGTTATTGAGTACGACGAAAACGGTGCTATTATCCTTGATGATGACGATGATGACGGTTGGGTTGATGAATCCATTGTTATAGAGGATGGCTTTGCAAACGGCAAGATTGTACACGAGAGTGTGGATTCCGAGGGCGTAAGCTACGATACTGAAGCTTTGGACTCTTATGAAACAGAAACACTGGATTTGTTTGAAACAGAACAATTAGATGATTAAATATAAAGGGCTCACATTTCAAAAATGAAGTGTGAGCCCTTTTTGTTTATGCTTTTATAATATTACACCGTCTTTGAAAATAGCAATTTCCTCATAATTGTTTGTTTCGTTGAGGGTTTCCTTGCCGTTGGCTATATCAATAATGGTGTCAAATAGTTCTTTGGTTGTTTCTTCAAATGTACTGTTTTCTAAAAGAATACCTGCATCAAAATCAATCCAGGATTTTTTCTTTCGGGATAGAGGCGTGTTTGAACTTATTTTTAGAGTGGGAACGGGTGCGCCTAAGGGATTACCCCTGCCCGTTGTGAAAAGTATCATAACCGCTCCTGCGCAGGCAAGGTTTGTAGCGGAAACAATATCGTTTCCCGGCCCCCATAGTAGGGATACGCCACTTTTTTTACAAGCTTCATAAAGCTTTAAAACGTCAGTTACAACGGCTGTACCACCCTTTGTAACACAACCGAGGGATTTCTCCTCTAATGTGGTAATTCCACCGTCCTTATTGCCGGGAGAGGGGTTTTCGTAAACCACCTGATTATGTTGAGTAAAGTAATTTTTGAAACCATTTATCATATTAACGGTTTTATGCCAGACATCTTCATTAACGGTTCTGTCCATTAAAATGCTCTCGGCACCAAACATTTCGGGAACTTCCGTTAGAATTGCAGTAGCCCCATAACTCGTAAGCTTGTCGCAGATTTTACCGCAAAGGGGATTTGCCGTAATACCCGAAAAACCGTCAGATCCACCGCATTTAATCCCTACTGTAAGCTTACTTATGGGTTGGGGTGTGCGTTTATCCCCTTTTGTAATATTATAGATGCTTTTGATGATTTCAAGACCTTCTTCGATTTCATCATCACATTCCTGCATATTTAGAAAGCGGATTCTTTCGGGGTTGTATTCACCAAGGTATGTTTTCATAACCTCAATATTATTGTTTTCGCAACCGAGGGAGATTAAAAGTGCTCCGCCCACATTTGGGTGTTTACAAAGGGCGGCAATACACTTTGCGGTGTTAGATGCATCATCACCTAACTGAGAGCAACCGTATGGGTGAGTAAAGGCTAAAACATCACTGCCGAGATTTAATTCTTTATTAGCCTTTTCGGCAATCATTTTAGCGGCATTGTTTGCACAACCAACCGTAGGAATAATGAAAATTCGGTTTCGTATACCGACTTTGCCGTTTTTTCTTAAATAACCCATAAAGGTTATATCGGTTTCTTTCTGCAAGTAAGAATTTTCACCTTTAAATATGTAATCCGCACTATCAGTAAGAGCAGTTTTTAAATTATGGGTATGTATGTGGTCGCCCTTTTTTATATGGGTTGTTGCTATACCTATGGGGTAGCCGTATTTTATTACGTTTTCACCTTTGGCAATATCGGTTAAGGCGAATTTATGCTTTTCGGGAATGGAGTTTACTAACTCAACATCATCGATAATATCACCGATATTAAGCTCACAAAGGGCAACGCCCACGTTGTCCCGAGGGTTAATGATTATAGCCTTATCCATTATAAAAGCTCCAATGCGGCTTTAACGCCGTTATTTTTGATCTCTTGGCAACAGTTCTCAACGAACTCGGTTGCGTGGGGTATTTCCGTAAGGTCACAATCCCAAAAATTGGTGTTTCCGAGAATTTTTGTTACTTTATCGGGGTCTGAGTTTACAGAATTGAAAAATGCAAGAACTTCCGCATTATCTTTTATTTCGTATTCTTCTCCGTTTCTTATACTTACAAAAGCACCTTTGGTGTTGAATTTACCGTTATAAAACTCAATAAGACAGGAGAGTCCGAAGAATAATCTTTTTGGAAATTTTCCGTTTTTAACATTATCAAGTAAAGTGGGTAAGCACCTTGCCTTGAATTTTGAAACGGAGTTTAAGGATATATCAAGAAGTCTGTGGTCTATAAAGGGATTATTGAATCTTTCAAGTACTGAAAGGGCGAAATCCTCTTTTTCCTTTTCGGGAAGGGGAATGTGTGGGATTACTTCTTGTTTAAGGGTTGTTATGATGAAGCTTTCAAAAACACTGTCATTCATCATATCCCTTACAATGTCAAAGCCACTGAGATATGCACCTAAAACGCTTACAGTGTGAGCGCCGTTCAGAATACGTACCTTGCGCATTTTATAGCCTGAAATATCGGGGCAAAAAACCGCACCCAAGCCTGATTTGTGAGCAGGAAAAACTTCCTTTAAACCCTCTTTATCCTCAATAGCCCAGAAAAAGAATGGCTCTGCAGTATCAAGAAGGGGGTCGGTATAGCCCAATTTATTATAAAATTCATCAACATCTTTTTGGGGGTATCCCGTTACAATTCTGTCAACAAGTGTGTTTGAGAAACTGCATTTATTAAGCCAATTTAAGAATTCATCATCTAAATTCCAAAGTGAGGCGAATTGCTCCACACATTTTTTTAGCTCAGTACCGTTGTTGTCAATAAGCTCTACGGGTAAAATGTAAAGCGTGCTTTCGTCACTTCCGTTAAAATGGGTATAGCGCTCGTAAAGAAAACGTGTGAGCTTACCCGGATATGAAGATGGGGGTGTGTCGGTTAATTTATCTGTATCAGAAAAAGCAATACCTGCCTCGGTGGTGTTGGATATGATGATTTTTAAGTCTTCACTTCGGGCAATATCTAAAAGAGCATCAAAATCTTCGTAAGGGTTAATGCAACGTGAAACACTTTTTATAACTCTTGATATTTCGGTTGCTTCACCATTTTTCCGACCTCTTAAAATGAGTGTGTAAAGACCATTTTGCTCATTTATAAGGTCACAAAGACCGTTTTTTATAGGTTGACAAATGACTACACTACCGTCAAATAAACCTTGCTCATTCATTATGTCAACAAGGTAGTCTGCAAAGGCTCTTAAAAAATTGCCTTCGCCAAACTGGAGTATTTTTTCGGGTCTTTGAGTTTTGGCGTGAAGTTCTTTTATGTTTTTCACAAATATTACCTCAATTGTAGTTTATTGCTACCATAAGGAGCATTATTGCCGCCGAGAAAACAAACTCGCCCACAAAAAGCTTCCAGGACCATTTAATCCATTTACCGTATGAAACGCCTACAAGACCAATGGCGATAATCATAATTCCGCTTGTGGGATAAAGAAGATTCGTGAATCCGTCCGCCATACAGAAGGTAGTAACCACGCTCTGACGGGTGATGCCGACGAGGTCGGACAAAGGTGCAACGAGGGGCATAATTAAAAAAGCCTTTGCACTACCGCTACCAATGAAAAATTCTAATAGTGCAATTACACCGAAGAGAAGTAAAATGGCAATGTACGGTGAAAGCCCTTTCATAAGCTCGTTTAATTCGTAAAGAATTGTGTGCATAATTTTTCCTTCATTCAGCACGTAGGAAATAGCAACAACGAATATAATAAGGGGAATTGCGGGAGCAATACTTTTTGTTCCCTGCAGGAAGCTTTTGAATAAATTTTTACCTCGAAGACCCGAAAAGTGACCTGCAAGGAGTCCGCCGGTTGTGAAAAGCACAGCCATAGCGGGAAGTGAAAGTGCACCACCGGTGCTTAAAACGAAGTCAAGAATTATAAAAAGCACGTCAATGAGCATACAAATTAAAAATGCCCTTGTGCCCTTGCGGATGTTTTTGTTTTGAAGTACGGTTTCTGCATCCGAAAGATTGTATTTTTCGCGTAAATGCTTGTCAGATTCGTAAACGGGAGATTTGGCGGGATTTTTTTCTATTTTCTTGGCGTAAATAAAAAGGAATAAGAAAAGAATAAGGTAAACACCCGCAAAAACAATAAGTCGCAACCAGAGTCCTGAGAAAACCTCTAAATCCGCTAATTTCTGAACCGTAACAACATTAAATGGGTTGAAGGTTGCGGCGGTGAAGCCCCATGCAATTGAAACGAGGCTAAGACCTAAACCAACAAGAGAGTCCCAACCCAAAGCAAGGGAAATTGCAACGGCTATGGGGACAAGGGTTATTGATTCCTCCAGTATACCGGCGGTTGAGCCTAAAAACATACATACAAAAATAACCACCGCCATAAGAGTGTATTTTTTGTGACTGAATTTTTTTATAAGGGTAGCCATTATGTATTTTAGTATCCCGCATTTATCTAAAATCAGGAATGAACCGCCTATAAGGACAATCATTAATATTATGGTTATGCCCGTAAAAGCCTGGCTACTGCCGAAGCACAATATGGGTGAGAGAATAATTTTCCATATGGGCATTTTGTAGTCGGGCAATTCGGTGTATGTGCCGTCAACAATTGCATCGTGACCGTTAACCTCAGCGATGGTGTATTCACCACGTGGTAATGTCTGGGTTAAAACGCCGATGAATGCCAAAACTGTAACCAACACAAGCGTTAAAGCGATCATAGTCTTTTTGTTTAATTGTAGGCCCATATCAATATGCTTGTTTTCGTGTTTCTTTTCCATTACGTACCTCTTTATAAAGTAAATATAAGTATTATACACAACGCATCTTGTAAATACAAGCATTTTAATTGACAAAGGATATTTTTATAAATATAATGTTTTATGTGGAGGACGACGGATGAAAATTTTGGAACAGTTTATAAAAGGAAAGGCACTTGATGAGAGCCTTTGTGAAGATAAATATTTCTATAACGAGAATTTTATAGTCGTTGCAGATGGCGTTACTGCAAAAGATAAAATCCTTTTTAACGGTGAAACGGGAGGCAGAGTAGCTGCGAGGCTTGTTTGCGAAGCAGTAGCAGACTTTGATTATGATATTGAGGCTTTGACCGCTACACGTGTTTTAACCGAAAAAATCAAAAAGCTATGCGAAGAAAATAAAGATGGCGGAAGTGCCGCGGTGAGTGTTATAATATACAGTAAGCACCGTAACGAAATCTGGAGCATCGGCGACTGTCAATGCATTATAAACGGTGAAGTTTTTACTCATAGTAAGGAAATTGACCGTATAGTTTCGGATATGAGAGCCCTTGTGTTGGAAATAGCGCGTTTTGAGGGTGCTACGGATGAAGAGCTTTCCCAAAAAGACGTGGGCAGAGAGTTTATTTTACCCGTTATTAAGAAACAAAAGCTATTCGCAAACGGTGAAGGCAGATTTGCGTATGCTGTTGTGAACGGTGCACCCGTACACGAAAATAATATTGTTATACATAAAGTTAAAAGTGGTGACGAAATAGTCTTGGCAAGTGACGGCTACCCGGAACTTTGCGGTACTTTAGCTCAAAGTGAAGAAAAATTGCAACGTGAGTTAAAAATAAATCCCCTTTGTGACGGTGATTACCGTTCAACAAAGGGTATACAAAAAAACTGCGTGTCATTTGATGACAGAACATATATAAGGTTTAGAGTGGATTGAAATGAGAATTAAAAAGAAAAAACACGGCGCAGAGCGACTTGAAGCCTGTGGCAATATTGTAATTAAGAGTTTAAGAGAAGAAGGTTCAACGTCCCGTGAACTTTTCGGAAATGACAACCCCTTGCGCATAGAAATAGGGTGTGGTAAGGGTGACTTTATTGTAGGTACAGCGGCTAAAGAACCGGATGTAAATTTTCTTGCGATTGAAAAGGTTTCAGATGTACTTATGCTCGCTGCGGAAAAGGTGAAAAAATCAGAGCTTTCAAATATAAGAGTTTGCTGTGTGGATGCCAAAGAACTTGCCGAGATTTTTGCCGAGGGAAGTATAGACAGGATTTACCTTAATTTTTCCGATCCGTGGCCTAAATCACGTCACGAAAAAAGACGACTTACATACAGAAGCTTTCTTGCAATTTATGAAAAAATATTAAAAAAAGACGGGGCAATATTCTTTAAAACTGATAATCGAGGTCTTTTTGATTTCTCTCTTGAAGAATTTAAGGAATATGGTATGAGCCTTGATAAGCTTACATTTGACCTTCATAACTCTGAATATATGAAAGGTAATGTTATGACCGAATATGAGAAACGCTTTTCAGGTATGGGTGTGCCCATAAACAGGGTAGAAGCGAAGTTTAAATGATAATGCAAAATTGAGGGGCACTTCGTGCCGATTGTAATCAAGTTGTTGTGATGCGAAGCCTTATCATCCCTGTGCGAAGCATAGGGAGGGGGACCGTTCTATGATAAATTAAATATTTAAGGATAGTGTATTCCGTGTGATACACTATCCTTCTTTATTGTGTTAATCGGAACGGTGGTGGGTAGTTCACTGACCTTTAGTTATCAGTTTGGCAGAAGAGCGGTAAGATGCACATCTGTGAATACTGCGAAATCATTCTATCCAACTGAAGAAGAAGCGCAAGAGAACTACCCACCACCGCTACGCGGTCCCCCTCCCTATTTCATCGCAGATGAAACAGGGATGATAAGGCTTCGCACACTCACAATTTTTTAAACAAAAAAACAACCACCCTTTTGGGTGGTTGTTTTTATTAGTGTCGGCATCGCCCTATTTTCCCAAGCGGCTTCCCACTAAGTATCTTCGGCGCTGTTGGGCTTAACTACCGTGTTCGGGATGGGAACGGGTGGACCCTCAACGCCATCAACACCGACTGCGAAGAACTGTTCGTCCTCCGAAGAACATTGACTATTATATCACCGATTTTAAAAAAGTCAAGCATTTTTTTTAGTTTTTTGAAAAAATTTTTTATGTTTGAAAAATACAGACGAAGTGAATAAAATTTGTGCAATATTTCTGCTTGTTTACTGTTGATTATTCACATAAAATAGTGCATAATATAAAATGTATAGTTCCATAATATGGAGGAGTATTGATATGGGTAAATATGCTATCAGTTATGATATTGGTACAACGGGTGTAAAAACCTGTATTTTTGAACTTGGTGATACTATTAAATTAGTATCCGCCGCTTCCGAGGGTTATAATCTTTATGTTTTCCCCGACGGCGGTGCGGAGCAGGAGCCTCAGGAATGGTGGGATGCAATGTGCTCCACTACAAGAAAAGTTCTCGATAAATGTGATGTGGATGTAAATGATATATGCGGTATTTCATTCTGTTCACAGATGCAGGGTATAGTCCTCGTGGATAAGGATGCAAAGCCCGTACGTCGTGCTATGAGTTATATGGACCAAAGAGCACGTAAGGAGCTTAAAGAGGGTATTGCATACGGACCTCAGGTTGCAGGTGCATTTATACCAAAACTTCTTGTATCATTAAGCATTACAGGTGCCGTTGCCGCTTCTGTAAAAGACCCTGTATGGAAATACAAATGGGTTGAGAAAAATGAACCCGAAAACTTTAAACGTGTACATAAATGGCTTGATGTTAAGGAGTATTTCATTGCAAGAATGACGGGCGAATTCTGTATGACTCACGACTCCGCCTTTGCTACATTGCTTTATGATATCAAAAAACACGAGTTCAGTAAAAAAATGTGTAAGATGCTGGGCGTTAACCCCGACCATCTTCCCGAAATTAAAAAATCTGCCGAAAAAGTCGGCGAACTTCTCCCGAAACCCGCCGAGGAATTGGGTCTCGCACCCGGTACTGCTGTATTCGGCGGTGGCGGTGATGCCTCGCTTATCGGTGTTGGTGCAGGTTCCGTTGCTTTGGGTGATACTCATATTTACAGCGGTACATCCGGATGGGTTTCAACCGTTGTTGATAAAAGTATAGTTGATGCTTCCGCTATGATTGCCGCCGTTGTAGGCGCAGAGGAGGGAAGATATAACTATTTTGCAGAGCTTGAAACAGCGGGTAAATGCCTCGAATGGGTAAAAGACCATCTTGCTCTTGATGAAATCGGTATTTATCTTGAAAAGAAAAATGTTACCGACGGCTACGAGGCAGAATTTACAAGCCTTTATGATTATATGACCCACGTGGTTTCAAAGGTTCCCGCAGGTTCGGGCGGTGTTATCTTCACACCCTGGCTCCACGGTAACCGTTGTCCCTTCGAGGACCCCAATGCAAGGGGTATGTTCTTTAACCTCAGCCTCGAAACCGGTAAGAGTGAAATGATAAGAGCCGTACTTGAAGGTGTTTGCTACCATTTGAGATGGTTCCTTGAAACGGAAGAAAAGAAGGTTAAATCTTCCGATAAAGTTCGTTTTGTAGGTGGCGGTGCGCTCTCTGATCTCACTTGTCAGATTCTTGCGGATTGTACAGGTAAAGTAGTTGAAACCGTTGATACACCTCAGAACGTAGGTGCTATGGGTGCTGCTGTGCTTATTGCCGTAGGTATGGGCCAGTGTTCATCTATTGAAGATGCTAAAAAACTTATCCCTGTAAGTAAAACCTTTACACCCGATATGGAGGCTAAAAAGGTTTACGATAAATATTACGAGGTTTATAAAAACCTCTATGCGTCAAACAAGAAAAACTTTGAAAACCTGAATTCATAAGTATTATTTTTCACAAAAAGACAAAAAATATTGTCGTTATGTGTTGAAAAACAAGGTTTTTTTTGTTACAATACAAAAAAGGATTCCAACTAAGGAGCGTGATTTGATGAATATAGCATTGATAGCGCACGATTCTAAAAAAGAACTAATGACACAGTTCTGTATAGCTTATTGCGGTATTTTAAGCAAACATACCCTTTGTGCTACAGGTACAACGGGTAAGCTTGTTGCGGAAGCAACAGGGCTTAATATAGAAAGATATTTAAGTGGTTCTCAGGGTGGTGCACAGCAGATTGGCTCAAGAATTGCCTGCGACGAGATTGACTTGTTGCTGGTGTTCCGTGACCCTCTTAACCCCAAACCGGGCGAACCAAACGAAACCAACCTTCTCAGACTTTGTGATGTTCACAACATTCCCGTTGCCACTAATATTGCTACGGCGGAAGCGCTTATTCACAGTCTTGAGCGCGGTGACCTCGATTGGCGTGACATCGTTAATCCTAAAGGATAATTAAATTACGGTCGGGTGTGTGAGGTTACGCCTCTTTCACCCGATTTTTTATTGAAAATAATTTATATAGGAGCTCTTAATATGGCAGGAAATATTAAAGCAATCAAAGGAACTAAAGATACTTTACCATCGGAAAGTTATAAGCTACAGTATATTGAACAGGCTGCTCTTGATACAGCCAAGGCTTACGGTTATCACGAAATGAGAACCCCTGTTTTTGAATACACCGAGCTTTTTGACCGTTCCGTAGGTGAAACCACTGACGTTGTTCAAAAAGAAATGTACACATTTAATGACAAGGGTGAGCGTTCAATTACCTTGCGCCCTGAAGGGACTGCGGGCGCAGTACGTGCTTTCCTTGAACATGGGCTCTTTAACGAGCCTCTTCCCCAGAAGGTTTGCTATCTCACATCCTGCTATCGTTACGAAAAACCTCAAGCAGGCAGACTCAGAGAGTTCCATCAGTTCGGTATTGAGTGCTTCGGTGCAGGCTCACCCGTTGCCGATGCGGAAATAATTGCCCTTGCTAACAGCTATTTTAATTTTATCGGTATCGAAAAGCTCGCAGTGGAGATTAACTCTATCGGTTGTCCTGAATGCCGTAAAAAGTATTCGGAGGCACTTAAAGCATATTTTGAAGACAAAAAGGCGGAGCTTTGCGAAACCTGTCTTTCACGACTAGAGCGTAATCCTATGCGTATTCTTGACTGCAATAGTCCTGTTTGCTCTAAAATAGCTGAGGGTGCGCCCGTGGTGCTTGACTATATCTGCGATGACTGTCGTGATCATTTTGAAAAATTAAAGAAATATCTTGATGCTTTAAATATTTCTTATGTTGTTAATCCAAAGATTGTTCGAGGACTTGACTATTACACAAGAACTGTTTTTGAGTTTGTTTCCCTTGATGAAAAAACAAAGGGTCTTGTTCTCG
>JAZNVE010000088.1:0-5447 GCA_045592665.1 Acutalibacteraceae bacterium | reverse complement strand
GCTGCACGAACACGTTTGTTAACTGTATCGTCAGTTTCACCGAAATACTGTCTTCTTTCAGAGTGACCGATAATTACATATTCAACACCGATAGCCTTGAGCATGGGTGCAGAAACTTCACCTGTGAAAGCACCGCTTTCTGCCCAGTGGCAGTTCTCAGCACCGATTTTGATGTTAGAACCTGCGGCTGCTTCCTGAGCTGCAAAGATGTCGATATAAGGAACGCAGAGAACTACGTCACAATCTGCATCTGCAACGAGGGGTTTCATTTCGTTGATGATAGCCTTTGCTTCATCGGGAGTTTTGTTCATTTTCCAGTTACCAGCGATAACTGCTTTACGAAGTGATTTATCCATAAATTTTTACCTTTCTTTAATTAGGAATGAGGAGTTAGGAGTGAGGAGTTTCGGGGCACTGCGTGCCGATTATAATGCTTGATTAAGTTCAGCCATACTGAAGAAAAAACAGTAAGAGAACTACCCACCACCAAAAGCTTTGCTTTTGGTCCCCCTCCCTTTTTTGCGTTGCAAAAATGGGATGATAGGCTTCGCATTACCGAAACTTTTCACTCAACACAAACTATCTGAGATGTGATAAATGATAGAGTGTGCGTAGTTGGTGAGTTAGCGACCCCGAAGCGTATAAAGATACGCGAGTTTGGGTCCTACTCTATCACAAATTATCCGAGACGGGATAAATAATAGTTTATGTGCAGTTGGCGTTTTCTCTGCCTCGAAGGTGTATACAGATACTCCGAGTGGGCAGAAAAACGTCAAATGTGCGTGAAATATTATTTATCATTTACTGCTTCGATGCCGGGAAGTGCCTTACCCTCAAGGAATTCAAGAGATGCACCGCCACCGGTAGAGATGTGAGTCATCTTTGCACCGAAACCGAGTGTGTTAACAGCTGCAGCGGAGTCGCCACCACCGATGATTGTTGTAGCATCTGTTTCAGCGAGAGACTCAGCAACTGCGATTGTACCCTTTGCAAGAATGGGGTTTTCGAAAACGCCCATAGGTCCGTTCCATACAACTGTTTTAGCAGATTTAACTGCTTCAGCGTAAAGAGCAGCGGTCTTGGGACCGATATCAAGGCTCATCATATCTGCGGGAATCTTGTCAGCATCGCAAACCTGAACTTCGATTTCAGCATCAATGGGGTTGGGGAATTCCTTTGTAATTGTAACGTCAACGGGAAGAAGAATCTGAACGCCTTTTTCTTCTGCCTTTTTGAGCATATCTTTACAATAGTCAATCTTTGTTTCGTCAAGAAGTGATGTACCTACGCTATAACCTTTTGCAGCAAGGAATGTGTAAGCCATACCGCCACCGATAATGAGAGTATCGGCTTTGTTAAGAAGGTTTTCGATAACGTTAAGTTTATCAGCAACCTTTGCACCACCAAGAATTGTAACGAAAGGTCTCTGAGGATCTTCAACAGCGTTGCCGAGGTATTTGAGCTCTTTACCCATAAGGTAACCAACAGCAGCTTCTTCAACAAATGAAGCAACGCCAACTGTTGAGCAGTGTGCTCTGTGAGCAGCACCGAAAGCGTCGTTTACGTAAATATCGCAAAGAGAAGCAAGTTCTTTTGAGAATGCTTCGCCATTCTTTGTTTCTTCGGGACGGAAACGTGTATTCTGAAGAAGAACTACATCGCCGTCTTTCATTTCAGCAACTGCCTTTTTAGCATTTTCGCCAACTACTACATCATCTGCTGCGAAAACAACTTCCTGACCGAGAACTTCAGTAAGTCTTTTTGCTACGGGAGCAAGAGATTCTTTTTCGTTGGGGCCGTTTTTAACTTTACCGAGGTGAGAGCAAAGGATAACCTGTGCGCCGTCAGCAATAAGTTTTTTGATTGTGGGGAGTGCTGCTGTAATACGGTTTTCGTCAGTAATAACGCCATCTTTAAGCGGAACGTTAAAGTCGCAACGAACGAGAACCTTTTTGCCTTTTGCGTTGATATCATCAACAGTTTTTTTGTTTAAAAGACCCATGATAATAACTCCTTTTGTTTGTTAATTTTTTACCGAATATATTTTATACTAACTGCCGTCTTTTTTCAAGTGTATTTGCTATTTTTTGACATATCATTTTTAACATTCTTTTGACATCTGAAACACATATTTTTGTAAATTTAAGTTAAACCGACATTTTTTCGCGAATTTCTTTTAAAATTTTCTTTTCGCGACGTGAAACCTGAACCTGTGACATACCCAATTCACGTGCAACCACCGATTGAGTTTTAGATTTATAGTATCGAAGGTTTATTATTTTTTGGTCGTTTTCTGACAGTTGAGAAATACATTGATTAAGGCAGATTTTTTCGGCTATACGTTCCTCTTCGCTTTCAATAGGGATATCAAACTGTTTTCCCGATTCATCCTCGGGTGCAGTCAGGGAAACTACGGGTTGAAAAACTAAAAGCAACTGACTTGTTTCACTTACACTCAAGTTAACAAATTCCGCTATTTCCGAAAGAGTCGGTTCACGACCGAGTTTTTCACAAAGAACACCCTTTTGTTGCCAGATTTCACGGGAACGCTCCTTCATACTACGACTGACCTTTACCGTACCGCCATCACGAAAAATCCGCTTTATTTCGCCTAAAATGGCGGGTACGGCATAGGTAGAAAAAACAAAACCGAGGGATTCATCAAAGCCGTCAATAGCTTTTAAAAGTCCCACACAACCCGCCTGAAACAAATCATCATAATCCACTCCCCTGTTTTTAAATTTACCGGCACAGGCGTGAACAAGACCAAGGTTATTTTCAACCATTTTTTCTCGGGATGTCATATCAACTTACCCTTTATTTTTTTATCAATAGTAATGGTTGTACCCACACCAACCTTTGAACGCACAATAAGTTTATCGGAAAAACTTTCCATAACGGAAAAACCGAGACCCGAACGGTCACCGCCAAGGCTTGTATACAAAGGCTCCATAGCCTTTTCAATATCGGGAATACCGCAACCTTTATCGCGTATTTTTACACGAACAATCCCCTCCTCAAAAACGGTACAGGTTATGTAAATTTTACCGATGGTATTACGGTATGCGTGGACAATACAGTTAGTAACCGCTTCGCTGACAACGGTTTTAATATCGCCCATTTCCTCGACAGTCATATCGAGCTGGGTTGCAAAGGCGGCAACCGCCACACGTGAGAAGCTTTCGTTTACGGACCTGCTGTCAAAGGTCATTTTTAATTCGTTAATCTTTTTCATAAGTAAATTCTTCCTTTTTCTCTGTGATTTTATTTATAGCTGCAAGTTTTTCTATTCCTGACATTTTCATTATCCTGTAATCCCTCTCACTAAGGTTATCCACCCGTATTTTTTTACCCTTAGAATTTGCAAGGCGATAACGTCCCATTACAAGACCTACCCCCGAGCTATCCATAAAAGTAACCCCCGAAAAATCAAGCACCAACAAATCAAAAGCTTCATTCATAATAAGTGCATCATCAATTGCATTACGCAATTCAGGAGCTGTATGATGGTCAATTTCTCCCTTTAAGTAAGCATAGATAACATTCGCCTTGGTTTTTATTACAACAGGCATATTTTATCCTCCTTCGGCATATAATTGTTTTTTATTAAGTGTACAACCCATTTAATAAAAAACTTGTCACAATAAGACGAAGAAAAATAAAAAACGCATATTCCAATGGTTAAACCACTGAAATATGCGTTAAAGTTATTGAGTTGTATAATTATATTTTTATTGACGATACAATGTATATGTTTCGCCATCTTCGTAACAATAGCATTCCAAAGTATCTTCATCAGGGAAACTGAATTTAAAAACATTTGCAATACTTTCACCTTCTGCGTTTTCCCACTCATAAACGCAGTTTACAATATCATAGTACTTCACATCCAAGACATAGGGTGATGGCAAGTTATTGTTGACTCTTATAGTACCATTTTTATCTGTAAACGAAATATATTTTGAGCCATTCGACCATTTACCAATCATAAATTGTTTGATACAACCGTCAGAAAGAAGCAGTTTTTTGATTTCGGCATTGTCAAACATATCTGTTAACGCTGATATATTAATGTCTCCATTATCTTCAATATACCACTTATATAAAATGTCAATAACTGTTGTATCTGTAAAACTATCCGGTAACTGGTGCAAAAGATTGTATCTAATATTAACGCTTTCATAATAATCAGAATAATATGCATCATCAAGATGCGAAATCACATTTTGGGTATAATCGTCTATTGCAGCTAAATACAATTTATAATCGGATTCAGGAATACTAAGTTTAATTTTACTTGAATAAAACTTCCCGAAATCAGTTGACATATCTGCAGTAAAAAACTTGATCAAACCCTCATAATCTTTGTTTTCAATATATTGATTTGCAAGTAATCCGGCGGTTTCGCGTGCTTTTAATTTTAATTTCTTAACATACTCTTCATCAAGTGAATACACACCAAAAAAGTCTTCTGTCAGCAACCCATCGTGTGCATAATCATAAATATAGCCATCATCAAAATACAGTTTAAGCGCTGTTTCGTAATCCCCTTCTTCACAATAGGCATCTGCTTTATCAAACAATTCATCAAATCCCGATTTGGTTTCAGCATTAAAAAACACGCTTAAACTGAGAAAGAACGATAAGCATGACACCAATACTGCTACAGCGCTTATAGCAACCTTTCGTTTCATTCCAATAACAATTAACGAAACAAGTGAAGAAACATAGCAAATAAGAACAACAGGAAGCGTTACACTAACTGCATATTGCGCTATAGTATTGTTTGCCCAGTTCATGATATAAAAAACCAAACCAAATACTAAAGCTATACCAAATATTTGAGAAACAATCGACAATGCTGTGCACAATCCGTATTTCCATTTTTTATCAAAAAGTTTCTTATTTATCGTAACTTCCGGATTATTGCCACTTAATTTAACATACCTGGCATAATCACCATCCCTGTCAAAAACAACTTTTTTCCTTTTGGTCAATTTTTCAATAGACTCGATTTTGTTTTTTGCCAACAACGAATACAAGTAAATATCGGCACAGTCGGGGTTGAGCTTCATTGCGTTTCTTAGATATAACAAAGCCTCACTCCACTTGTGTGCTTCAAGGGAAACTTTTGCAACTTTGATTTGTTTTGTAGTTTCTTTAACTGAATTATCAACAGGAACCGTCTTATTGTTAGAATCGTTTTTCTTTGTGAGGAGTTTATCTATACCTCGTATCAAATCCTGAACAAAACCTACCTTACCCATATCCTGAGCCTGAAGAGCTTTGAATTCATCGGGCATATCGTAGGGGTCAATATCCTTATAACAAGGAATAAGTGCTTTGGATTTATCCTTTGCCATAAGCTTCAGGAATCTTGACCACTCATTCTTCACCCACACTGCATGGAAATGCTCATACTAAGTCGGAGGCCAAGCGGTCTTAGG
>JAZNVE010000087.1:0-3545 GCA_045592665.1 Acutalibacteraceae bacterium | reverse complement strand
TGTCAAGAGTAACATTGTAAACAATATGTGTAAGGACATGGTATACACATTTTAGATTAGCAATTTATGCAATTGGAATCCGAACGGAGCGAAGCGGAGGGAGGATTTCAATTGCGGTGTGCAATCAAAGTCTTTGAATTTTACGGTGTATAAGTTTGCCAGTATGCACGTCAAATTCTGCTATAGCAAAATTTCTGTAACACGCAATAAAAGTATCTCCGTTGGGATTTGGTCTAAATTCTATGTACTCATTTGCCATCGTTTCACTTAAATAAATCTGCCAACCGCCAAACCTGACATATCCCCAACTATTTCCTTTGATAATGTGATGTTGTCCGCTATACTCGTATTTTTCTACTTGATCATAATATGTCCTTTCGCTTGGAATGTATATATCCGAAGGACACTTCATTCCTAATGCTTCGTGTGGTCTTTCATTGTTGTAACAGTTACGCCAATCATTGAAAACGCGCTCGGCATCAGTTATATCCTTGGGAGTATAATGTTTTAATAACTCTTGATTCATCGCCCTGTGAAAACGCTCTATCTTGCCTTGTGTTTGAGGGTGTTTTATGCGACCATGAATAGGCAAAACGTCGTGATTCATTAGCCATTTCTCAAATTGTGTATATCCTTGACGAAATCCTGCAAACTGTGCTCCGTTGTCCGATAGCACAGAATCAGGCATTCCGTATTCATAAAAAGCTTCTCTAAAGGTAGGCAATACAAGATTTGACGTACTTTCAGATGGTTTTATCCTAATAACGAATCTGCTATGATCATCGAAGATATCTAACGGAAAACAATAGTTTCCATCTTGCATTTTGAACTCACCCTTAAAATCTGTTTGCCACATTTCGTTACAATGTTCTTTTTCAAAACGAATAAATGCTTTGTGTTTTAAGGATTCCTCTTTGGATATACAACCGTAACGGTTCAGGATATTGTTTACCGTCTTTATACAAGGCATCTCCAGTCCTTTGTTTTCAAGGGATACCTTGATCTTTTTAGCACCCCATCCGGGATGAGTCGTACGAGTTTCAATGATTTTGATTTCGATTTCTTCAGGTGTCCTGTTAGCAGTAACGTTTGGACGCCTGCTTCTATCCGAGAGAACTTCGTTGTTCTCATATCTCCGAACCCACTTGTAACCTGTTGCGCGGGTAATACCGAATTCACGACATAGTGAACTAAAATTCGAACAGCCTTCCGCTGCTTCTACAAATTCTTTTCTTAATTCTTCCACAGTTTTATCCTTCCAAGGCATCTTCCTATCTCCTTTGGAGTTTTTTGATACCTTTATTTTACCATAAAACTGTATACTATGTCCTTGCACTACTTGTATACTATCTTATTACACTATACATATTATCCGCCCGTTGTTTTGTTGCATCAAAAAAGCAAAAATAAAAATTCCCCCGAATAAACGGGGGAGAATTATGTATTACTTATGGTACAGTTTTTTAGTATTATGTTGCGGCTCGCACGTAAGGTCAATTCCTAATTTTCTGTAAACGTCATTGTCAACAGGGGAGAGAATAACCGTTGAATGAGCCTGACAACCGCGAAGCTTTTCAAGCTGTTCCATAGCCAATTTTGCAGTAGAGTCAGTCGAAGCCGATATAGCAAGAGCTATCAAAGCTTCATCCGTATGCAATCTGGGGTTATGGTTTCCGAGAGTGTTAACCTTTAATTTCTGAATAGGCTCAATAGTTTCGGGAGCTATCATCATCGTTTCTTTCGGAAGTCCTGCAAGCACCTTAACAGCGTTAAGTAACGCGGCGGATGCAGCTCCAAGCAGTTGTGAAGTTTTTCCGGTAACTATTCTTCCGTCGTTAAGCTCTATTGCAACTGCGGGCTGATTGTTTGTATCAATAGAACGGTTAATTGCATATTTAACAGATTTTCTGTCATCAAGCGAAACCTTTGCCTGATTCATAAGCACTTCAATCTTTTCTACAACAGCAGGTTTTACTTTTCCGTATCTCTGGTCGCAAAGCGCAGCAAAATAACGGCGTACAATTTCCTGCCTTGACGCACAGCTTACCGCTTCATCGTCAATAATGCAGTTGCCTACCATATTAACTCCCATATCTGTGGGTGACTTATATGGGCTTTCTCCCTTGATGCGCTCAAAAATAGCGTTAAGAACAGGGAACACCTCAACGTCTCTGTTGTAGTTAACCGCCGTCTCACCGTATGCTTCAAGGTGATAGGGGTCAATCATATTTATATCATCAAGGTCGGCGGTTGCCGCTTCATAAGCAAGGTTAAGCGGATGTTTAAGAGGCAAATTCCAGATAGGGAAGGTTTCAAACTTCGCGTAACCCGCTTTTATACCTCTTTCGTTGTCGTGATAAAGCTGAGAAAGGCAGGTTGCCATTTTACCGCTTCCGGGACCGGGGGCAGTAACGACAACGAGCGGACGTTGTGTCTCGATATACTCGTTGCTTCCCAAGCCCTCTTCGCTTACGATATGGTTAACGTCGTAAGGATAGCCGGCGATAGGGTAGTGCAGGTATGTTTTTATACCTAAAGCTTCAAGTCGTTCCCTGAATTTTGCCGCAGCGGGCTGGTCTTTATATTTTGAGATAACAACGCTTCCTACGTAGAGCCCGAATTCTCTGAAAGCATCTATAAGTCTTAATACGTCGTTATCGTAGGAAATACCGATATCGCGTCTGTTTTTCATATTTTCAATATCGCAAGAGCTAATAACGATAACAATCTCAACGTCTTTTGCAATATTTTTGAGCATCTGCAATTTACTGTCAGGCTTAAAACCGGGCAGTACGCGTGATGCGTGATAGTCGTCAAACAGCTTTCCGCCAAATTCAAGATAGAGCTTTCCGCCGAAATCAGATATTCTTTTTGCAATTTGCTCTGACTGCTTCTTTATGTATTCTTCGTTGTCAAAGCCTATAACCGACATACAAAACACCATCCTTCTTGACAGATAATAAAATGAAAATCAAACATATTTAATTATACTACTTTTGTAAAACTCTGTCAATAAAAAGTATACACTTTTGCAAAAAAATAAGGGGCTTTTCGGTTATTGTTGATTTATAAGAGTAATTGTGGTATCATATATATAAGGTATAACAACAAAAGGGCGGTGTATTATATGAAAAAAGCGGCATATTATGTTTTTGCTGTATTAACCGTAGTTACGGTATTACTTTTTTTCTGTATTTGTGTTTCTGCTGACACGGATAATATTCACGTAATGCACAATATAGGTTCGACCGAAGTAAGCAACAACGTAAATAATACGCTACACGCCTTTGAAGAAACGAACGAGGGTTGGGATACCGACAACGCAAACGGGTACGTTACCGTATCCGAGAGTGTGGGTTGTTTCCCTTACAAGCTGTTAACGGACAAGGGATGCCTTATTTACAGACGGAACGGAGTTAAGAGCGGGGAAGACAATTATATATCAAAAAAATACGAACAGCCACTTGATTTGTCGGCTATAAAGTATGTTATATTACCTATAAATTGTCCGAAAGTCGAGGGAGCTTCATATAAAGTCAGTTTTG
>JAZNVE010000086.1:0-4348 GCA_045592665.1 Acutalibacteraceae bacterium | reverse complement strand
GTTTGCTTTAGCAAATAGGGAGGGGGACTAAAAGCTCCGCTTTTGGTGGTGGGTAGTTCTCTTTCTCTTTTCCTTCGGTTCGGTAGAACAACAGTAAGGTACGCATCTATGCGTACCGCTTAGATAAAGTACGTCTTTATAATCGGCTTTTCCCCGATAATTACGCATTACGAATTATGAATTACGAATTGAATATCTTTATTTCTTCATCAAACATAATAAGATCCGCGTCGTAGCCTTTTTGGATTCTGCCTTTTCTGTCGCCGTAGCCCACAACTGTTGCGGGGGTAAGGGACGCCATCTTAACGGCACTGTAAAGGGGAATACCTATACACTTATACATATTCCTTACGCAGTCCGAAAGGGTTGCGGCACTACCCGCTAAAGCAGAACGGTCTGCGAGTTTCATTACATTATCTTCATAAATAACACCGATACCGTTTTCCTGAGTGTAAACGGTATTTTCTTTTATGTCACTTGCGGAAAATTCGAGACCGTCGGTAATAAGGTACATACCGTCGTCGCCCTTACATTTATAAATCAATTTAAGTAAGCCTTGGGGAAGGTGACGTAAATCCGCAATGGTCTGAGCGGTAATCTCATCTATATAAAGTCCCGCTTCAACAACACCTGCGTTTCTGAAAAGACCCGTTTTAAAGCAGGATGAACAGGCGTTGTAAATATGGGTTATGTCCGAGAAACCGTGTTTTACCGCTTCCTCTACCTGTTCAAAACTTGCGGCGGAGTGAGCCACGGACGCAACAATACCGCGGTTTCTGAGTTTGTCGCCTAATTCAAGCACACCCTCGCATTCGGGTGCGGCACCCATAATGAGTATTTTATCCCAAAGTTCAAATAATTCGTCGGGAGGATTCTTTTTGGGGTTTAAAATATTTTCGGGACTTTGAGCACCTTTATACTGCATTGAGATATACGGACCCTCAAGATGTACACCGAGGATATTGGCTTTCTCGCTTTTTTCGGATGCTTTCTTTATGGAATTAATAACATTTTTTAACTGCTCCACAGGGGCAGCAAGGGTGGTTGGCACAATGGATGTAGTACCGTATTTTAAGTGAGCCTCCGCCATTTTTACAATATCGTCGGGGTTTTCGCTCATAGCACTTTTGTTACCGCCACCGTGAACGTGAATGTCAATAAAACCAGGGGCAAGGTATAAGCCTTTACAGTCTGTGACGGTACTTTCGGGAGTTTCCTCGAAATGCTCCGTAATATCCACTATCTTGCCGTTGTCGGTTACAACAACGCAGTCACGAATGGAATCGGGAAAAACTACTTTTGCGTTTTTATAAAATTTCATTTGTATCACCTTAATTAATTTTAAGATTAAATTTAATATATGTCAACCAATATTTTTTTGGTGCGACGTTTCGCGACAAAACTTTCGGGAGTAAAAAACTATAATGTATTTGTCGGGGGTGGTTTTATGACGGTGTACGCGGATGTACTCGTAGGGCTTAATATAGTCATTACATACATAATCATAGTTTCAGTAAGGCTTATTTGCAAACGGGCAACAAATAAATGGGGGGTGGGTATAGCCTCTCTCATAGGTGGCTTTTCGTCACTTATTATCTTTTACGAGGATATACCTATTTTATTTTCTGTTATTTATAAACTTTTTGTGGCGGGGGTAATAACGGGGGTGGGCTTTTTACCCCGTAGTGTACGGGGCTTTTTCAAAATCTTTCTGTCATTTTTTGCCGTTAGTTTTTTGTTCGGCGGTATTATGTACGCTGTTGAAATAACCTTCAACCCTCAGAATATTTTATATATGAACGGCACTGTATATTTCGATATGAGTATTACCTACCTTGTGGGGTCGGTTTTACTTATATACGGTGCGTTTATGGTGGTGAATTTTTTGCTTACAAAACACGCGATTAAAAATAAAATTTACGAAGTAAAAATTACATTCAGAAATACTGAGGTCACTTTAAGGGGATTTGGTGATACGGGTAATAATTTAAAATACGGTGTTTCCGCAAGACCCGTAATAATCGGTGAACTCTCCGCCTTAGCACCCCTTTTCAGTTTTGAGGAACTTAAGGTTTTAAAGAGCGGTATGTACGAGAATATCCCCGACACCCTTGTGGGAAAGCTTCATCTCGTTCCCTGTCAGACTATTTCGGGTGACTCCTTTTTACCCGCCGTAATTCCCGAAAAGGTTGAAATTAAAAGCGGTAACAAAAAAATGGATAGTTTAAAATTCTGCCTCGCTCTCAGTAACAAAAAACTTTCGGACGGAGAATATAACGTAATTTTACATAACAGTATTATTGATGCTCAGTGGGAGGAGAGTAAAACTTATGGAAAACATAATTGATTTAATAAAGAGGTTAAAGTTAAAACTTCTCGGCTTTGGTAAGGGTGAACTTTACTATATAAACAGTCCTCAGATGTTACCGCCACCACTTTCAAAGGAGGAGGAACAGGCCATTATTGACCGATTACAACAGGGGGATATTAAATCCCGTGATAAATTGGTGGAGCATAATTTACGTCTTGTGGTTTACATAGCCAAAAAGTTTGAAAACTCGGGGGTTAATATTGAGGATTTAATTTCCATTGGTACAATTGGTCTTATAAAAGCGGTAAATACATTTAAAGCAGATAAAAATATAAAGCTTGCAACCTATGCTTCAAGATGTATTGAAAATGAAATCCTGATGTATTTAAGAAAAATAAATCAACAAAAGCTTGATATTTCCCTTGATGAGCCACTGAATGTGGACTGGGATGGTAATGAGCTTCTGTTATCCGATGTTTTGGGCAGTGACGGACTGGAAATTAATGATAATGTTGAGCACGAGGATGAAAAACGAATTCTGCATAGCTGTATGGAGGAGCTATCGGAAAGGGAGCGACTCATTATGAATATGCGGTTCGGTATGGACGGTATAAAGGAGCATACCCAAAAAGAGGTTGCGGATATTCTCGGTATATCTCAGAGTTATATATCTCGATTAGAAAAGAGGATTATTTTAAAATTAAAACGTGATATTGAACGTCAGACCGTGGAAAAATAAAACTAAAAAACCTACTTGTATTTTCCAATTAAGTGTAATAAAATGTAAAAAAAGGTAATTTTTATCTTAAGAGGGGATTATATGAATAAGGCTCAGTTGGTTTTTAAAGCGGTTGACGGTATCTGCTACCCGATGCAGAATGCTAAAAAATATAAAAACATTGTTTCAATCAAGGATATCCCTTACGGTGAGAGTGAAAGACAAAAAGCGGATTTATACTTCAAACCCGAAATCCTTAAGGACGGAAAGAAACACCCGCTTATTATATATTTCCACGGTGGGGGATTTTTAATGGGCGATAAGAAATGCCGTGTGGGTATAAGCGAGTTTTACGCAAATGAGGGTTATTTTGTTTACAATGTGAACTATGAAATGCCTCCGGAAGTCGCCTGTCCCGAAATGTTTTACGGATGTGTTAAGGGTGCGAATTCTGCCCTTAAGCTCTTTGAGAAATACAATATTGACGAAAATAAAATCATTCTTACGGGGGACAGCTCGGGTGCGTTTATTTGCTCCTATGTTGCGGCGCTTAAGTTTGATGACGAATTACGCAAAGCCGTTGAGTGCGAGGATGTAACTATAAATATCAACGGTCTTATGCTTATGTGCGGTATATATGACCTTGAGGTGCTACTTAAAGGCTCGTCACTTATGGGCGTTATACCACAGACCGCTAAAATGGTACTTGATTTTGATTTGAAGAAGGATTTTTCAAATATCAAAGACTTTAAGTATTATGACTATATTTCACCCGCTCACTTTGTTAATGATAAGTGGTGCCCGACCTTTATCTGTTGGGCGGATGATGACTTGGTTTGCCAGAATCAGGGTGAGCCCATGGCGGAAAAACTCCAGAAATGCGTACCTTATTTTGATTCGTACCACGTAAAGGGCTTTCATAACAATCATTGCTTCCACCTTAATTTCGGTATGGGCAACAAACCCGCAGTAGAGTGTATGAATAAATCACTTAAGTTTTTGAAAGAGATAACTAAAGAAGTTAGTTATAAATAATCGGCTTTGCCCCGAAACTTGCAACTTGCCACTTTCAAATTGCAGCTTATAATCGGCACGAAGTGCCCCTTAACTCCTCACTCCTAATTCCTAACTCCTAACTTAAAAACCGCCTGACCTTTTGGTCAAGCGGTTTTTAAATTTATCGAATATTACCCGTATTAGTTTTAAGTGTAACGTCGTGTGCGCCACCTTCAACAATACTTGTTGCACTAACGAGAGTCAGCTTTGCATCTCTCTGTAAGTCGGGGATTGTAACAACACCACAGTTGCACATTGTTGAT
>JAZNVE010000085.1:0-18896 GCA_045592665.1 Acutalibacteraceae bacterium | reverse complement strand
ACGACCGTGAACGCCGAGCCACCGCAATGCTTGCACCCTTTATGCCCTGTGGTGCTAAAATCCCCGTAATCGCCCTTTTTGCAGGTGCATTCTTTGACGATGCAGGTTGGGTCAGTACATTAATGTACCTTTCGGGTATAGTGCTTATTTTCGTAGGTGCTTTACTCGTGACCAAGGTAACGGGTGCTAAAACAAAAAAATCATATTTCATTATTGAATTACCCGAATACAAAGTTCCGTCATTTATCGGTGCATTTAAATCAATGTGCTCCCGCGGATGGTCCTACATAGTAAAAGCGGCAACAATTATTCTTCTTTGCAATACTGCAGTTCAAATTATGCAGAGTTTTACTTGGAAATTACAGGTTGCCGAAACTGCGGATGCTTCCATTCTCGCAACAATTGCATCACCCTTTGCTTACGTATTGTTCCCCATAGTGGGTGTACTCAGTTGGGAACTTGCCGCCGCAACGGTTACGGGATTTATTGCTAAAGAAAATGTTGTCGGTACTCTCGCAGTATGCTTCGTAGGTCTTGAAAACTTAATTGATACGGACGAACTCGCTATGCTTGAGGGTTCAAGTGCTGAGGTTGCGGGTATTATGGCAATATCCAAAATAGCTGCTTTATCATTTTTGATGTTCAACCTCTACTCACCCCCTTGCTTTGCGGCAATAGGTGCTATGAACGCAGAAATGAAGAGCAAAAAATGGCTCGCCGCAGGTATAGGACTTCAATTGGGCGTGGGCTATACGGTATCTTATTTTGTTTACACCATAGGCACACTTATTACAGCCCCCGAAACCCTTAATATAGCAGGTGCTGTTGCAGGACTCGGTATTGTAATTGTCTTCGCACTCTCAATTATGGTAATTTCAATACGTTCAAAGAAAAATCTCACAAAACAAAAAGCGTAAGAGGTAGGTTATGACAATACCCGAAATAATTATAATTGCCCTTGTGGTCTTAGTATTAGCCGTAGCAATAATTTACATTTACAAAGCAAAAAAACGCGGCGAAAAATGTATAGGTTGCCCCTACTCAAAAGAATGTCAGGGCAATTGCAACGGCAGTCGTAATAAATAATCCGTCTAATTAACATAAAACTCAAATGAGCTGTAAAAAACATTCGTTTTTTACAGCTCATTTACTTTATTTATCAAATGATACGGGATTTGTTTTGTTGTTGGCAAATGCATCGGGACCCGGGTCTGACATAGAGAAATACATACGTGCAGCTTGAGTTGTGCCAAAATCCTTGTTTGAGCCTGAGTTTTGCACCTTATTAAACGCATCCCTGAACATTTGGTTATGCGCTTCCTCGCGATTCAATAAAAAGTCTATGGTCTCACGAACTCTTTTGTCTTCTATCTGACGGTAAAGATATTCATATACCACCTTTGCTCTCTGTTCGGATGCAATATTGCTGAGCAAATCAGCACACAAATCCCCTGTAACAGTTACATAATCCGCAGTCCAGGAATAACCCGAAGAGTTGATTAAGCCGGGGTTTAAACCGAGAATAACGTGGGTTTGAATTTCTCCGCCGTGTACGGCTTCGGCATCAACATCGTGACCGTTGAGCAAATTAATGGTCTGCGCCACCATTTCCATATGGCCCAACTCCTCTGCGGCAATATCAAGGAAAAGGTCTTTAATCTCAGGATCTTTTATTCTGAAGCTTTGGGACATATATTGCATTGCAGCTTTCAATTCACCGTTACCGCCACCCAACTGTTCCTGAAGCAGTACTGCATATTGAGGATTTGGTTTTTCCACACCAACAGGATGGAACAGCAACTTTTCGTGTTTAAACATAGTACAACCTCCGTTAATTTTCTGTTCTTACTTTTTCCGTTTTTGACAACGATATACTAAGAAGGTTGCAATTATGTGTTTTTAGTTGTTGATTCAAAAAAGAGTCCTGAATTTATTGAAATTTACTTGCCTCGCTTTTGAAATATTCCTTTATTTCTGTATTAAGCTTTTATAAGACAATCCTGTTCACATAAAACCAATTGTTGTCAGAAATTATTTACCAAGCACAGGCATTTCGGTCATTCTGAGTTTTGCACAACCGTACGGGCAAAGTTCAATTTCCTGAATACCTGAAATGGGTTCTGTGGATTTTGGTGTTTTTCGGGCAACTGATTTATAAGGAGATTTAAGCCCCCAGTTTATCTGTTGCATATTGGCTTTTATGGTTATAGGGGGATTTTCCTGTGAGAAAGGAAATTTGCCGATTTCGTTGTGTTTAATTTCAAAATCAGTATCAGAATAACCGTAATTCCAAGGTGTTTTAGGTATGAACTGATAATCGCAATAGGGGAACTTGCGTTCAACACCTTTTTTTATATATTCTCTCATAACTTTTTCGTATTCAATGGGTACCGAGAAAAGCAGTGACCCCATCTGCAATGCGTAAAGGTTATTTGGTCTTTCTTTTAAAAACGGCGTTGTACGGAATTCGATTTCAAGTTCTGTTTTACCTTGTTTGATTTCAAAATCAAGGTTTTTAGTCTCTTTATTTTCGCCGTTCACCTTAAGGTCTTTAGCAAAAGAGGGGATGCGTATTACAAAATTAAAATCTCTTTCGGACTCTATGCAATAATGCATTTTATTTTTAAAAGGATATTCGGTTTCAAGTTTTATTGTTATTCCGTTATCGTTTAAAACGGAGGGTAACATAACCGCGTTTATTATTGTGTTGCCGTTATGCATAAATGGCGAAAGAGCGAATTTCGGCCACCCTTGATTGAAGTTTGCGGTACAACAACCGAAGTTGGGTTCAAGACCGAATGTGTGAGCAAAGGGACCGTTAGTACTGAATGGTGCCATAATCATTGTTTTCTGACAGGCGATCTGGTTCACCATCTGTACATATTGATGTGTCCACATATCCTCACTGAGTGTGGCCGGAAGAGCGTTGAAAGCGAGCATTTCAAGGCGTTCCGCCCATTTGTTATCACCCGTATGAGCGAAAATTTCTTCGTAAGAATACATCTGCTCAACAACAGCGCAAAGTTCGGTACCCCTTGTGGGATCAAGTCCCGAAAGCACCTCGTCACCCGTAAAGCCCTCAAAGGCGGTGCCGTTATATTTGTCAAGAACACTGCGGAGCTTTTCTGCATTATCGGTGTATTCTTCATCAAGTAATTCGTGGGAAACTGCCTCGGTTTTAAGCATCATAGTCATATTGACTATATGGGTATTCAGTTTCCACACGTGACTCGGTTTTTTCCAGTTTTCGATAGCGGTGTTGTAATCAAAGCCTTGGCTTTTAATGATTTTTGCAAGGTCTTTTATCCATTTTTCACCATACTTTTCGTATATGAAATTAAGGGATATAAAGGTTTCAAACCACCTGTATTCACCCCATCGAAACAAGGAGATGTCTCCGTTTTTGAGAAGTTCGTAATAGTTTTTGAGAGCCTTGTAAATCACCTCAGGTATTCTTTCGTCACCTGAACAATCATAATAGACCTTAAGGGTTTTGCAAATAAGCTGAATTGCCCAGGTGTCGTATTTTACTCTTTCTTCTTTTTTGCAAGGACAAATCCAACCGTCATCCTCTTGGGCTGAAACAATTGCATCAATGTATTTTTTAACGGTTGCAATCATTTCTTCGTTTTCGAGAAGATACGCCAGAGGGATAAAACCGTCGAGCCAATAGGGGACTCTTTCCCAACCCTCGCAGTCTCCGCCAATCCACGCACTGTCTCGGATATCGGGCCATATTTTATGTAAATTACCGCTTAAACCCTCCGCCTGGATTTCAAGTTGACGGCGTAGCCAACCCTGGGGTTTAAGCTCTTTTGATGTATAAAAATTCCATTTCTTCATTTTTTAAGCCTCAACTTTTGATTCATTCACTTTGAAACCTTTTTTAACAAGGAATAAAAGGGGAATAAGTGCCAGTATACATACTACACCCGCCCAAAGGAACATATCCTTTGCGGGTACTATTACTTCGGCGTTTGCTTCGTTTATAATGGTTTGGGCTGCGTGTTGACAAGCCTTGTCACCGATTACGGGACCGACTACCATAGGAATAAGCACCGCGAAAATCATTCGTATACCTTGGAATAAACCTGATTTACCATCGGGGATGAAGTCCTTAACAGCGGCACCAAATAAAATATTTACAAGGGCATTACCCAATACAACGGGTAATATGCTTATAAGAATAACGTAAATATTGGTGCTTGTTGAAAGAAGCAAAAAGCCTAAGCTTAATACAATCACACCCGCCACAAGGCAAGGTCCTTTTTTCTTTGTTGAAAGCTTGAGTACAGTTACAATACACGCAAGAAGTATAATTGCGACAATAACCGCAACTATTATGACTGATGGTTTTAAAATATTACTTACTCCGCCGTTCTCGGGGATAACTACATACTGAACATATGTGAGAAGGTAGGGATAGAAAACCTGAAACGCAACAATTGCTAAGCAGAATGAAATTAAAGAAAGATATAATCTTGAGTTTTTCTTTATAACTGACGGTCTGAAACCGTAGAAAAGGTCTTTTAAATAGCTTGAAGAGCTTTGTGTCTGTAAGGTGCGGGGTGGGTCTTTAATAAGGAATAAACCTGCCACACCGCAAAGGGTTACAACAAGACCTAATACTCCGAAGAAGAGCTTATATGTGATAGTTCCTGCCTGAGCGAAACTACCCACACCCGTAACCGCAAGGGAAGACACAGTGCCCACAACGGATAACACAGTTTCAACAACGGGTCGTTGCCTTGGCACTGTAACGTCCGTAACCCAAGCCTGAAAAGCGGCATCGTTACTCGTAGAACCCATAAAGGTCATAATAATATCCATCAGTATAACAAACCATACTGTACAACCGAGGATTTTTGCTTCGTCGCTAAGGTTAAGAAGATTTGCTACATTATCCTTTGTGATAAAACCGAACATAGCCGTAACTAAGCCCCATGCTATGTAACCGACGGAGATGAATAATTTTCGGTTTTTTAGCTTGTCGCTGAGTGCACCCATAATAAATGTAGTAAGCACCGCCGCAATAGCGGAGAGGGCTACCATACGAGCAACCGCAGTTGTTGCCTCCATTGAACCACGTATAGCGGCCTGTGATACATCTGCATATATTTCGTTGGTGATAAAGGTGTTGAAATACATATTTTCTGTATTCCATGCTATACCACCCATAAAACAGAACAGGGTGATTATAAACCAATTCTTTATACCTATCTTTTCTTTTGCCATATTTTTTGTTTCCATATACTGTTTTTTGTGTACTGATTTTTATTCAAGAGGGGTTTGATATGTAACATCCTCAAACTGCATTGTAACCTCTTCGCGTGTAAAGCCCTCGAGCTTGTATCTGTCGGAATAGTAATTATATTTATCAATAGTGAATGTAGTATCAGGCTTACAGGTAATCATTGTGCAGCCACGCTGAGAGCCCTGCTTATCAATGCCCGAATATGCAAAATAGTCTATACTGTAGCCATAACTGAACTGAATTCCCTTATACTCGAAGGTGGTATTATTAATGTGGTCGTGACCGTTAAACATTGCTTTTGTTGAGCCGAGCTCAAGCATTTTTTCAAAAAGGTCATCCTCACCTAAGCCACAGAAAACTCGTCTTCCGCCTTCACCGATTATACCTTCAATGTATTTAAAATCCTTTGTATCTTTAAAATTGGTTTTCTCAAATTCGCTCCAGGCATCCGCCATCTCAACTAAGGGAATATGGAAGAAAGCAAGAGTTTTCACTGTGCCGTATTGCTCGAATAAACCGCCGTTTACATCGCCCTGAATAGCCTTTATAGTTTTGCTGTTCTCTGCATTCATTCGCTTTATTTCGGTTTCATACCATTCAACCTGATTGGGATGGATATTGTCATATGTGCCCTTAATACTTTCAATAAGGGTATCTTTTACGTACGCCTGAGAATCTATCATAACCATTGCCTGAGTTATGATGCCCTTTGAGTTTTTAACCTCGATAACGTGGTTTCCGTAACCGTCAATATCCTCGGGACCTGCTTGGAATAAACAGTGTTTAAATTCTTCGTCTGAATAAATCTCTGCAACGGACACTCTGTCAAAATACGAGTAGCATTCCGCATCGTGATTACCGAAGGTAACGGTCCAATAAACACCGAGGCTTTCCATAAGGTTCGCGAAAGCCTTTGCACCGCTGTAATTATTGAAAGTACCTGCCATATACGGCACCGGAAAAGCGATGTCGCCCGTTGCAACAACAAGGTCGGGTTTTTCTTTGGTTACCATAGTTGCAATTGCATTGAGTGCTTTTTCGTCAACTTCTTTTGAAAGAAAACCTCCGCCAACGTGGATATCGGTAATATGCATTATCTTAAATTCCCTGTCGGTTGTAAAATACCAATAACCATTTTTGTCCTTTTGCGGTACAAGCTGATTTTCAATTCGGAGCTCATTATATGAATCACCTTTTTTCAAAAGATTCTCAAGTGATAAAAAGTTAAGACCTGCAATTGCAATTCCAAGAGCTATAACCACACAAATAAAAATAAGTATTCCTTTTTTCGCTTTCTTACATTTTCCTTTTGTCATAGTGAACACTCCCTTTAGGTTTTTAAAAATCAATTAATTTATATACAGTGTAACCGGACCGTATAAGCCACCTGATACAATTTCTTTTGCAAAATTCATCTCCGCCTCAAAATACGGAGATAATTCTTCTTTTTTCCACTTATCGAAGTAATCTGTGTACACATACCAATTGGCTGATGTATTGGTCACAACTATTATAAGTTTATTTTTTTCAACAAGCAAGCCTTCGGGTATTTTTATCTTGTACGGTGGCATCAAAGCCGTCCCCAAAGGTTGGTCATTCAGGTAAACCGAAGCCGCAAAATGCACATCGCCAAGGTCAATTTCCCCTTCTTTTCCCATCTTTTCATCGAAGAGTGTAAATGTTGTTTCATAAACACCACTTCCTGAGTATGCACTACCAATGAGATATGACCAATCACCAAGGCTTACGGGAACTGCCTTGTCAGTGTGCTTAATATTCAGGAATCCCTTTTCGTTACAGATAAGCTCCGTTTCCTTTTTGAACAATAACTCGCCCGAAATATTAAAGCTCTTTGTAAACTCTTTTTTGTTTTGAGCACCAATAGCTTCGTTTGTCAGCAGTATCACGGCTGTTTCACCTACGGCAAGCGAGAGTTGAAGAATATTGTTTTTTGCTTCAAAACTCTGTACTGTGCCGTTTTCCAAATCTAAAAGGTATCCTTTTTCAGATGGCAAGTGAACACTATAGTCTCCGCTTTCGCCCGTTTCACGAAACAGAATGAATAATTCACCGTTTTCTGCCCTTCTGTGCATTGCGCGTACGCCTGTACCCTCAACCTCAATTACAGGTGTAAGCTCTGAAAGACTATATGAAACTCTACCACCGTTTTTTATAAAATCGTTCAGCACTCTTTGGGTTTTATCAGGAACAAAGGCACCCTCGGGTATGATAATATTTCGATAAATTCCATTGCCGATACGAATACAACCGTCATCAGCCCCTTGCACAGTTTGTATTACATCATCATCAACAATATCGAAATCCACAATCATAGCTTCAAGGCTTCTTCCGAGAGCATCAAATTTCTTTGCAATATTCTCTGCTTTTAAACCTCCCTGAAAGTCACTAACAGGATAATAAAGTCCCGTTTCGCAGACACGTTCACCCACAGTGGATATATATGACAACCGTTCCACATAACGATTGAACTGACCAATATAACTGTAATACAACTGTTTTTCCGTAAAAACAGGCAATTCCTGTGCAAGATATTCACCCTTGCGACCGAGGGGAAAGTTGAATGGGTTAAAGACATTTATCCCGCGAACAGCCTGATATCCTACGGTATACCGCATTATGTCATAAGTAAGTCCCGGTCCCGCTACACCAAAGATTTCGCTCATTGCAAGTCTCGTGCCGTTATGCACGGCGGCGGAAGAAGCATACCTTGGGAAAAAACCGTTGTAGCACTTCATATCGTTACTGTCGCTTGCTTTATTTTCAGGGTAAAGCTGGCGCCATATAACATCAACACCGGGAATATCAAAGCACCTGAGTGCACGCATCAGATTAAAATTACCGCCTCCACGGACACAACCAAGGGGATTGTGATCCATATCCATATGGCCCGTAAAAGCCATACCGTGGGTGTTTGCCCATTCTTTGCAGGGTAAAAGAAAATTATCACAGAACACCCTACTACACAAATCATACCAACGGTACAATATATGAACATTCTCCTGTGTAGGAGTTATTCTCTCTGCAAGCAACGGAAGATGCGGTATGATTGACTCCCCATATATGGCTTCATATTTTTCAGCTAACTCATTGTTAAAGGCTACACACGGTGCTTTTGGTTCATCCGTAAACACCGCAGTAACACTTTTACCAAGCTCATTTTTTAATACTGAAGCGTATTTATCGTGAGTAATACTGATAAAATGCTCTGTCGCAGCCTTATTCAATAAATCAGGATAATTTGAATCATAATCTTTTTCTGCAACATACTCCGTTACAATGGTATCATTACTAAACACATAATTTTCTTCAATAATTTGCGTATCATTCAAAAACGTTGCAATTACATTGGGGGTAATTTTTTTATACACCTCCCCGGCAGAAAAAGAGTATTCATAAAATTCCAAGTTCTGTCGGGCGTATTCGGGGTGAGCTTTAATTACATTTCCGCAAGCACTGCCTGAGGGCCATCCGCCTTCATCGTAAATCCAGCAGCGCATACCGAAATCCTTTCCCTTTTCAACAGCATAGGAACAAAGCCTGAAGAAGTCCTCTGAAAGATAGTCGGGCGTAAGATTTGTAGGCATACTGTCGGGTCTGAATTCCTTAGGTTCAGGAAGAATATAAAAAGACCTTATTCCGAGATTTTGCATCTCAGCAAGTTGAATATCTATAATTTCCCGAGTGCAGATGTCATTCCACACCCAGACATATACAGGAGCATAAGAAACATCCGGACAGATGAAACTATTTATATCGAAATTATGATTATTTTTCATTTTGGGTTCATCCTTTGTTATTCAGATATTTCTATCGTACCTACCCTGCTTTTTCAAACGATTTATAAAGCATATAATTGCAATGAGCATTATCACATAGAGTACAGCAAGTAAAACAGGATATACACTTATGCCAAACACCTTGCTTATAACACTCACTATGGGCGGTGCTAACATAACACCTATATAAGCAAAGGCTATCTGCGAGCCCATAATTGATTGAGAAACCGCCTTACCGAAGTTATGGGGTGTAAGGTGTATCATATTAGGATAGATTGACCCGTTACCTAAACCTACAAGGAACAACCCTCCCACAGCGACCGCACCGTGCAGAGGCAAAAGCATAATTATAATAGCGGGCGCGAGAATTCCGAGCCCCACACCTATACGCTTCCATGTGCTTAGCTTATTTGAAAGCAAGCCTGAAACAAACCGCCCGATGGACATTCCTGCGTAATATACAGTCAAAGCAAGTGCGCCCTGTTCTGTCGCAAAGCCTTTTTGTGTTACAAGATATGTACTGCCCCATACACCACAGGCATATTCAATTGCGTTGGTTGTAAGCATAATAATCCATACCTGTCGGACTTCACTTTTTTTAGCCATCTGCAAGAGGGAAAGAGTTACACCTTTTTCCTCTTCTGATTGGTCGGTTGATGCATTCTTTTTCCACAAAGGAAGGGATATAATCAACAACACGGTAATAGCTAATTGAACATAAAAAGCATATCTGTAACCACTACGCCAGCCTGTGTCTTTTAATGCCAAGGACATAATATACGGACTGAGAGTTACTCCCACACCGTAAAAACAATGCAGGAAATTCATATGACTTGCTTTGCAGTGAAGTGCTACATAATTGTTAAGACCCGAGTCAATGGCACCGGCACCAACTCCGAGAACAACAGCCAAAGGTATCATAACCCAAAAAGACGGTGCCACAGAAAAGCCAATCAATGCTCCGGCAGTCATAGCCGTGCTGAAAGCCGTAACCTTAGCCGTCCCCAATTTATTGAGAATCCTCGCGCTGAACATACTTGACAACACAGTGCAACCTGAAATGATAAAGGTAAGAACACTCACTGTTTCAACCGGAACATTCATTTCAGTATGTATTGCCGGCCAAGCTGAACCTATAAGCGAATCAGGAACCCCAAGACCTATAAATGCTATATATATAACCACTAATAAAAAAAACATATAACTTCCTAATACCTCTTTTTTAACGGAACAATTATAGCACACTTTCCTCCACAATCTCCACATCACCTTTTTTATCACAGTATTCGCCATTACTGTAGTAAGGCTCCGAATTGACATTTACATTAGCATTAGTCGGTACATATAAAACCGTTTTCGTATCCTGTGGGAGTGTAAGGCTGATAATATAATTTCCGTCAACCTTTTCATAATCCATAATTATTAAGCCCTTTACGCTTGGAACGGTACAGTTTATATTGTTGTAAAGGGCGTATTGAGGGTCGATTTCAACCTTTTCGTAACCTGCCTCAAGGGGCGTGATACCTGCAAAATGTTTACTCATTATAACAAGGGGACCGCCACTCCACGCGTGATTCATAGTACCCTGCCACGAATCCCAGAATTCCCAGAGAGTGGAGTAATCCTCGCACATCATATCGTTGTATCTTTCCTTGATTCTGTCCCTTGCCGCCTCGTATTCGCCCATTTCACAAAGGGCTTCGAGAACATAGTATTCCATATACGGGCTTGAGTTCTTGGTGGTTTTCAGTACATTTGTAATAGTATCATACTGTTCTTCATCCGCAAGGCCCGCTAAAACTGCAAGGGCGTTGGCTCTGTCGTCGGGCTCTTTAATATCTTCACTTTTGAAGCCATCCTCGGTCCAAAGAGCCTTATAACCCTTGGCGATAGTTTCTTTTCGCGTGGTAATAAAGGAGATATCCTCACTCTTTCCTAAAATCTCAGCCATTTCCTCAGTGGCAGAAAGAGCGTAATACACCCAAGCATTTTCAATAGCGGTCATATCCGCTTTTTTACCCCAGTCGGGCCAATCCCACGAACCCTCGCGGTGAACCACAAGATTATTTTCGCCCATTTCCCAGAGTTTCAGGTAGTCAAGGGATGCATCATAAACCTTTTCGAGGAAAGCCTTGTCCCCTGTGTATTCATAGTAAGTGAGGAAACCTACAATTCCCGCAAGTTGCTGAACGGGAAGTTCAAAATAGTCACCGCTTATAGGTACAACGGTCTGAAGCACCTTTGTATCGTCAACGTGGTTAAGCATAGCCTCCACACCCTTTTGATACAACAGGTAGGAGTTACTGTCCATAGAGTACATGGTCATAATCATTTCGCTCGTAACGCCGCCCCACCATTGTGCTCTTTCTCTGTCGGGACAATCCATAAAATTGTCACGCATAGTAACGTACAGAGTACGTAAAGACTTTTGCCACAGTGAATTCATAAATTCATCGTCGCACTTAAAATCACCGCTGAAAGCACTGTCATATCCCGTTTCACGGTACATCAATGAAACAACCGTAACATCCTTGGGTATTTTATAAGTAATATGCTCACCGTTAACCCAACCTAAAGCCTCAAACTCCTGCTCACCCTCTTTGGTTATATAGGTAGTTGAAACCGCACCGATTAAAGTGTTTTCCGTTGTTATACGAATCTTTTTTCCCTCGGGTGCTATAACCTTAAGGTATGCACTAACCTGTGCATTATAAGGGATATCCACGGTGATTTTCTCACCGAAAAGCTTTGTTACCGTATGATTTTCGTAGTTCTTGGAATTCTCATAATCCTTAAGACCGTAATCTTTCAAAAAGGGTATTCCTCTGGGGTAAAGCTTACCGTAAGCACCCTCACCACCAAGGGCATATTCGGTTGCGTTATCCCAAGACGAAAAATCATAATCTTCATTTTTCCAATTACCCACTTCTTCCCTTGCATCATAATAAATACTGTACTCGGGAAGTCGGTAGTTGGGCGGATACAGGGCACTGTCAATGTAAGCACTGTTTCTTTTTACCTTCCAATTTTTGTCGGATGTTATTGTAATATTTTCGCCTATGGCTTCAAAAATGAATCCACCCTGACCGCTACTACTGTATGAATAACTGGTTTCGTTATCCCAGAACCAAACTAAAGCGCAAATTGAGTTTTCACCCTTTTTAAGGTACGGCGCAATATCTATACTGTCATAATATCCGCCGTTTTTTTCGGGACCTCGTTTAACATTTCCCTCAAAAACAACGGTTTCGCCGTTTATGTAAAGCCAATATTTTGAATCGGCAGAAATGTGTGCAATAAGTTCCTTTGGCTTTTTATCAAGGGTAACCTTTTTATTAAGGCACATCCACACATTGTTCTCAGTAAGGTTATCCTTATCCCAAATCCATTGAGCGTTCCAGTCAGTTTTTTCTTCATTAGAAATCACCCTGTATTCGGGGATACTGTCGGGAATATTATAATCATTAGTAAATGGCACCAATACCAAATCCCCCTTTGGAAAAAGCGACGTAATAAACCCCGCCGCAATTACAAGATAAGAAATAATCGTCTGTAAAACGTCCATAAAAATCACCCTATATTATACTGATGTATAAAAATAAACTCTCTTTATATAAATTAACTTCATTCTATCAATAAACTATATAAATCGGCGAATTGCTTACGGTCATTTTTCCACCGATTTCAATGGTGTTTCCGTACATATCGTAAGCGTCATACTCACCCTCGGGTGCAGGAATTTTAGTTTTATCGCCGAGACTGTAATACACTTCAATTTTATTTCCGTTTTGGTTGTATTCGTCTATTACAAGGTCTTTTTCATTTGAAATATTCTTTACGAATTCAGCATTACCGAGAAAACGTATAACTGTTGCATAAGTAATTACGGGTTCGGTAGGTTGTAAGTATTCATTGAAAAAAGCAAAGTCATTTATATCATTTTCGGGTGTAACAGTTTTCCTGAATGCAAAGGAAACGTAACCCTTTGCACCTGTTGAACGGGTGTAAAGTGCCTTACAGGCAATTGTTGATGCATCTGCACCGCCAACACCGCTTTCGCTGTTAAATCCGCCACCTGTCAACCCCGCGCTGTTTGTAAGGTTCAGCGTTTTGGTCATATAGTCGTAGTAATTATCAAGTCCGTCGTGATTGTGATAACCGAAGTTATCAAGTAAGCCCTTGTTTATAAGTTCTGCTGATTTCTCATAGTATTCTGTATTGGTTTCTTTCTCTGCAGTTGCAAGACCACCCGAAAAAACATAAGCCGATTCATTTTTTGTTTTTATTGTTTTTGAGGTATTTTCTAAAAGTTCAAAATATTCTTCCGATGTTCCCGCAAAGAAAAACAGGTTAGGTTCATTCCATATTTCCCATAAAATATCCTCATTATCTGCATAATGGTCAGAAACCTCATTTGTAAAATCATTCCAAAGCTTAATATCGGGCGGATAAGTCCAACTAATTGATTCATCATAATTCTTTTTGTATTTTTCGGCAGTTGACCACTCCCCTGCGTTGTAGCCGAGAAGCCAGTTATATTTCATACCGTGACTGTTAACCTGTTTCACGAGATAATCCTGAGTTGTAAAATTCAACTCACCATAGGGTTCGCTCTGCATAGCACCCCAACCAACACTGTCTTCGCGAACAAGGTTAGCACCGAGATATTGAGCCGTATCGAGAATTATGTTGACGGATTCTTCGGCACTATAACCGGGAACGCAAAAGCCCTCGCCCCAAGTGTACGCTCGTGTAATATACGGCTGAACACCATAGTAAAATTCATCACTTGCCTGTTCATTTTTGGGAAGAACGCCAACAGTAAAACTAAGTTCATCTTTACCGAATTGTTTAATCTTAATGGTAAAAATACCGTTTTCCTGTGAAGTAAAACTCAAAATATTATAAGGCGAATTATAATCAAATGTAACATAAGCCCATTTATTGAAGTCAGTTTGCTCACTTGTAATCATTACTATTGCTTTAGTACCGCTTAAATCTTCGTCGAGGCATTCGAGAACAATATTAATTTTTTCATTAGGTTCAAAAAGGTTACCCTCACCCTCTACGCCAAAACGCAAAAAGTCGCTCTCACCGTTTACGTAATATTCAACGCTTTCCTCAACATTTGACACATTTATTTTATTCTTGTGAAGAATTATACCAAAAGCTATACCAACCACAAGCAAAACAGCTATTATAATCAATACAATTTTCAAAACAGTTTTTTTCATAATCATTACCTCTTAAACCGTATTAAGCAAAAACATTATACCATATATTTCATAACATTTCCACAGTTACATTTATACATAAAAAACTTTACTGCATAATAAAAAGAAAAGAACCCGCCACAAATCGTGACGGGAGTTGTTCTGTAAATGTTAATTAATCATTATCTGTTTGCCTTTTGATTTTATAATGACGAATAAGAAAAACAATTGCGACAATAAGAGAAGAAACAAAAACCAAACAATGTAGCGAGAACACCGTTTTTGATGGCACATCATAATATATATCACTACAAATTGTTGCAAAGTTAATAACTGCGTTAATAAACCAAATCATCGAAACACCAAACAGACTAATTTTGTTTTTCATAAATCATTATCCCCTTTTTATATTTCTACAAGTTCAAGTTTAATTAAAACAAAGTAACTCTCTCAAAATATTCTTTAGTCATTATATCATAAAAATAAAATAACCCAAAATTGTTTATCTCTTTTTCTTTGTCGTAGGTAGTTCGTCATACATAGCGTTAAATAGCTTTCAAGGAAATCCCTATCGTCAACATCATCTACACTCTCGTGCAACCTAAAATTTATTTTTCTAAAATAGCGATTCTTTCATTAATAAGATTTTCAAGACTATCTTTCATATCATCAGGCATATAGGAATCTTTGCACATCTCAATATATTTATCTTTGAGCTTAACAATTTTCCGAATCATCTTATCTGCAGATTTTTCTGTAATGCCAATTGTTTCTGCAAAAACAAGAAAATCCTTTCTTCTGATATTCTGCTTTTTACCGTTTATAGTTAACGCCAACTGTTCCTTATCCGCAGGGATAACAACATTTGTTGAAAGCATATCATAAGCATCTGACAAAGCATAAATGCTACTTCCCTCTCCTGATTCAATAAGAGAAAAGTTTTTCAGGTGCATATCAGAATTACCTACCGCAAAAGAAAATACAACCCTGATAAATAACTCCGCAAGGTCAAGTCCTGAATTTGCAGAATAGCTTGAAACAATTTTACCGCAACGCTCATAAGAGCCGCGGTACTTATCTTCCGTAAGTCTTCCGTCAAGCTGACAGAAATCCTCCATTGCAAGCATTTGTCCGTTTGCTCGGTCAATTCGCTTTGTAATGTATGCAAAGGCGTTATTCTGTGATGGCATACGCAGTAATGCAAAGGGAACAGTTTTTATTCCGCTCACCTGAGCCATTCTCATTACAAGATACTCCATTTCAGGCAAAGCCTTGTATTCCTCTGTTTGTGGCTTCAGAATATAGCCTATCGGATAGTTCACAATAGTCAGACGTGGGTTTTCAAGCTTTGACAAATGCAAAGATATTTTTTTTTGAACACCCGGAACAGTAAAGCCTTTATTGGTGTTATCGATAGCAAGCTGATTGATAACATCATTTGAAATATCAACATCGGGAAATTTAGTTGTTTCGAAAAATGATTTTATACAAGCGGTATGCCAACCACATTCGGTTTCAGTACGAAGAGGCTTACCACAACAAAAACAATAGCTCATTACTCCGCCTCCTTAACAGAAACATTTCCTATAGGGTCTTTGCAGGCAACAAGCAATAAACCAAAACGGTCCTTTCGGTCAATTTTCCAGTTGTCAGTAACAACATTAAGTAACCAGCCTTCAGGAATAAGACCGTCAAAAAACGAGAACAAGGTTTTTGAAGTATATTCTTCCTTTTGCATTGGTAACGTAAGGCTTACTGCAGTTGAATCTGCTCCTCCAATATATTCTTCATCATAGATAAAAGAATATCCTGAATCAGTTTCCTTCAAGGTTCCTGCAAAGGTGTTTCTTACATATACATACGCTGTTCTGTATGCTCCCATTAGTCATCCTTCCTTCCCGGAACTGCCTTCATGCCAAACATTGAAAGTGCCTGATTCACCTTATCCATTCTAACTGTTTCCTTGCCTTGCTCAAGCTCACGAACAAAACGAAGACCTAATCCCGAACGGATTGCAAACTCTTCCTGAGTAAGTCCTGCTTCTTTTCTTTTTTGTTTTATAAATTCAGCAATCGTATTCATAATCACACTATACACCCTATCGGGTATAAAGTCAACAGTTTCTACCACAATTATACCCGATAGGTGATAAAATATACATTCAAACGTGCAATTACACCCGATAAGGTATAGCAAATCTCAATTTCAAGTAAAAAATTTACTGCATAACACAAAGGAAAGGAGCTGACTTTTTTGTCAGCTCCTGTAGTTTTTAGTTCGACAAAGTGGAATTTATTAATCACAATTCGTATTTACGAATGAAATATGATGGCGTACAGCTCCATGCGTGGCAAAGGCTGTTTATCATTCTGTCATTGTACGGTGAGAAATCGAGATCATCGGGAATATACGCTTCCCAGAAGGTATCTGCACCGAGCTCAACCATACCACCCCAGAATTTTTTCAAATACTGTACTGCTTCACCCTTCATGCCAAGCTTTAACATAGCTTCAATAACATAGTGGCGCATATATGGTGTGACAGGTTGCTTAAAATCCTTGTTATCAAGGCAGGAAAGAAGAAGTTTTTTTGCTTCCTCGCCGTCGATTACTCCACCTAATATCATCCAGACCTGAGAATGAACGCTGAGCTGACCATTATCTGAATGATTTACGAACACTTTTTCACTTTCATCATAAAGATGCTTTTTTGAAGCGGAACGAACCTCGGAAATCAGAGCAGTATATTTTTTATACTCCTCATCACCCATTGCCTTCAGCAATTCTCTAAAACGAGCAAGTGTATAAAGATATACACCCTGCAATGCAGTCATACACTCAAGACCGGGACACCAGTCAATAAAAGCAAACCAACCCGCCTGCCTTGTTGCAATCAGATTTTTGTCAAGGGTAGCTTTGAAGCTTGCAAGCTGTGATTTGCAAATTTTCAAAAGGTCATTTACAACATCCCTGTCCCCTGTATGCTCAAAATAATCGCATACACTTACAACATATAAAAGTGCATAGTCCTCAATATGAGTTGCACCGGAATGGTAGTAAGGCGTTTCATAAACAAATGACGGCAAGAACCCTGATTCATTGCATCTCCCTGCGGCAAAAAGATACAAGCATCTTTTTACAATTTCAAGATTATTGAATGTATAATAATTTGTAAGAGCTTCAAGACGAAGGTCACCAATCCATAAACGTCGGTCACGCTTGGGACCATCCTCAAAGAAGGTCTGCATACATTCCTTGAGAGTGTTTGTTGCAACAATGTCAATTTTATTCAGTAAAGCATCATTTGAATTAATTGGTTTGAGTACCGAAACATCTGCACTTGTTGAAGCACAGAAGCTGAAATCAAAAAGTCTTATCGGTCTTGTGGTTCTTTCCACCGTTATTTTTATGTATCTGCAGGCATATCTTCTGGGCATAGTTACTTTCTGTGGGAAATCAAGGTTAATGATTTCTTCCTGTAACCATGTTTTCGAAAGCACACCCTTGTATTCAGAAAAATCATCATTGATTTCTCTCATATCTTCACCGAATTTTACTATCAGCCTTACAGGAGCATCAACAAAAACATCAACCCTATCAAAGCTAAAAGAGAAATGTCCTACTGCGTGTTCTCCCAAATCAAGAAGAAAACTCTCCCCGCTTGAACCGATAAATTCGGTTATATCGGGAGCGAGAAAAAAAATTTTCAGTTCAGGAAAATTCTCCTGAGCCTTACTTAAAAAGTAATCTTTATCTTTCATATTACAAACACTTCACTTTATAATTACGATTTTTATTGATAAGATTAAGTTTATCTGACTCTGCAAATTGGAATTTGTATAAATAAAATTAAAATAGTCGCCAGTCACCAGTCGCCAGATGCCGGTTTTCGAAACAGAAATTGAGTCGTTCTAAATACTTTTAGTTTTGTTTAAACAAATTAAGAAGAATAAAGCTGTTGTTCCAATGCTGGTAGCTGGAGAATGGCAACTGGTAGCTTCGCAAATTCAAGCTTGTCGAGTTGATTATATCACCAATCAACAACTAAAGCAATAAAAGAAAAAGACTGAAAACATCTAGCTTTCAGTCTTTTTTGGTCGGAGTGAAGTGATTCTCTCCCCGACTTCCCAACGGAAAACGGATTTCTAAAAACGTTTATGCCAAAACAAGAGAGGAATGCGAAACACTCCTTGCAGAGCTTATAAAGGAAATGAAAGCCGAAATTAAGGCAGAAAGAGAACGAATAAAACAAGAGCATAGTATGTAAAAAATTTTATTGCATAATACAAAGAAATACACCTACCAAACGGCAGGTGTACGACTTTAAAATTACAAACCTAAAATTGTTTTTATTCTCTCAATATTTCTTTCTGACATTTCCGTTTGCCTTGCAAAGAATTCCCATTTTGAAACAGCATTTTTTACTTGCTCAATGCTTTTTTCTGCATCAGATTTTTTAATACCTACCTTTTCGGCAACCATCAACATATCATCTTTTGTTATGTTGTCAGCCTTTCCGTTAATAAGCATCTGATGAGCCTTAACCCATTGACTGTCTTTTCTGTATGCAAAGGTTACATCGTAAGCAGGTGATAAGGACCAAACACCTTTTTTATCCATAAGGAAGGATATA
>JAZNVE010000084.1:0-9874 GCA_045592665.1 Acutalibacteraceae bacterium | reverse complement strand
TCTCCGTTAATTACTAATGACGGTGTTACAATTGCAAAGGAAATCGAACTTGAAGATGCATTTGAAAATATGGGTGCACAGCTTGTAAAGGAAGTTTCAACAAAGACAAATGACGTTGCAGGCGACGGCACAACAACAGCAACTCTTCTTGCACAGGCTCTCATCAGAGAGGGTATGAAGAATGTTACCGCAGGTGCAAACCCCATGGTACTTAAAAAAGGTATCAAAAACGCAGTTGCAAACGTAGTTGAAACCGTTAAGAGCAACTCAAAGCCCGTTACCTCTGCAGATGATATTGCAAGAATTGCAACAATTTCCGCAGCAGACGAAAACGTAGGTAACCTTATTGCAGAGGCAATGGAAAAAGTTACTGCAGACGGCGTTATTACAGTTGAAGAAAGCAAAACTGCAGAAACAAGCTGCGACGTTGTTGAAGGTATGCAGTTTGACCGCGGTTACATCTCACCCTATATGGTAACCGATACCGATAAGATGGAAGCTGTTATTGACGACCCCTTCATCCTTATTACAGACAAAAAGATTTCAAATATTCAGGAAATCCTTCCCCTTCTTGAAAAAATCGTTCAGGCAGGCAAGAAGCTCGTTATTATTGCCGAAGATATCGAGGGCGAAGCTCTTGCAACTCTTCTTGTAAACAAACTCCGTGGTACCTTCACCTGCGTTGGTGTTAAGGCTCCCGGTTTTGGTGACAGAAGAAAAGAAATGCTCCGTGATATCGCTATTCTTACAGGTGGCGAGGTTATTACAGAAGAGCTTGGTCTTGACCTTAAGGATGCTGACGTTAATCAGCTCGGTAGAGCACGTCAGATTAAAATCAGCAAAGAAAACACTATTATCGTTGACGGTGCAGGTGACAACGATGCCATCGCTTCACGCGTTCAGCAGATTAAAGCACAGATTGAAACAACTACATCCGACTTCGACAGAGAAAAGCTTCAGGAAAGACTTGCTAAGCTTTCAGGCGGTGTTGCAGTTATCCGCGTAGGTGCCGCAACAGAAACCGAAATGAAAGAAATGAAGCTCCGTATTGAAGATGCTCTTGCAGCAACTAAAGCCGCTGTTGAAGAAGGCTACGTTGCAGGTGGCGGTGTTGCACTTCTTAACGCAATCCCCGCTCTTGACGAGTACATCGCCGCTCTTACAGACGCAGACGAAATTACAGGTGCAAAGATTGTTCGCAAAGCTATCGAAGACCCCGTTCGTCAGATTGCCGCTAACGCAGGTCTTGAAGGTTCAGTTATTATTGACGGTATCCTTCGCTCAGGTAAAGCGGGCTACGGCTTCAACTTTGCAACCGAAGAATACACCGATATGGCAGAAGCAGGTATTCTCGACCCCACTAAGGTTACTCGCTCCGCACTTCAGAACGCATCAAGCGTTGCCGCAATGGTTCTTACAACCGAGAGCCTCGTAACCGACAAGCCCGACCCCGCAGCAGATGCAGCTAACGCAGCCGCAATGGCAGCCGCAGCACAAGGTGGCGGAATGTATTAATTCCTGACACAAAAAATTACACCTCGGAAGTTCAGTCTTCCGAGGTGTTTTGGTTTATATACTATATTTAGCCAATTGATTCTTTTAACATATATTCTTTCTTTTCATCCGTCCAATCGATATTCCACTCTAAAACCTCAATACTGGTTGTATTTTCTAGTTTGGTTTCATCCTCATCTGATAATTCACTGTAACCATTATCATCTACACAGTAACCAATTATGGTATAATATCCCGTCACATTACTTCCATAATATAAAAGCATCTCACATTTTCCGTTACCTAAATCATAATACTTAATTTTTGCAAGAGACAAAACATAATGATTTTCAGGGTATTCTTCATGTGCCGAAATAAAACCATACATATTGTTAAATAGCTCGGTATCTTCATTTGAAAGCGTTAGTGCTTGGGTTTCTCCAAGATTAATCTCCGCATAATATTTGTCTGCTTCTGCCAAGGTTTTCTCGAGAAAGCTTTGCACATATTCTCCTTTATCTTCCGTTTCGGGAGGAAATGTTTCACTTCCGAACAAACGACTATTTTCTATCATTGTATAATACTCAGCATCTCCGCTATTATACAAATACTCAAATGTATCTTCCGTCAAGTAGTAAACTCTACCATAAGAAAACGACGATCCAAAGCCTACTGAACCCTCATTTTTTAATCCATAACCTGTAACAAAATAGTACTCATCCTGTGTATCGGTAGCAAAAAGATAAAATGCACTTACGTCAAGTTCATCGTATGTGTGTTCTCTTGTGTAATCGTCACTTACGTGTTCCCAGCTATCAATATTTCTCATAATATTATCCGCTAAAACAGTCTCTCTTGTTTTCGGAGCCTCCACTTTAACATCCGCACTAATACTATCTTTTTTCCCTAAAGGACATATACTGAATAATACTATACAAGCTACAATTAAAAATGACACTTTCCTCATAGATTAATCACTCCTTAAACCTCATTATAGATATTTTCTATCTAAGAGTCAATAGAAGTTTTCCGTCTAACATACAATAGTGTTGATGATTAAAAAATGACTTTGACTTTCGGACAAAAAAATAAGGAATCTCAGGGAAGATGCTGATTTAAACCAGACACAATTAGGAAGAGCCATAGGTATAACACAGAGAAAAATATCCTATATAGAGTGCGGTAAATATGAGCCAAGTCTTGAAGATGTCATCGCCCTTTGCAATTTTTTCAAAGTATCGGCTGATTATCTTTTGGGTATACCGCATACACATAGAAGGCCGTGATTTATTGTCTTCTATCGAACTGAATACTAACCGCAAGAGGACTACCCACTATCCATCACTAAGAGAGAAGAAAAATCAGAAAAAAGCGATACCTTAGCCTTCCTGCGTAAGGAGGAAGGGGGACCGCCTTCTATTTAATTTGCTATTATAGTTCACTTTCAAGCGAGCCCGAAACTTAATTTTTATAGCACAGTGCAGCGGAGTGGTGGAAAGTCCTATTCAGTTGATTTATCAATCAAGTCATTAGGACTCTCCACCGCTCCGATTAAACTTTTTCATTAAATATAATAATTAACACGTTTTTAACTGATTTTTACAAAAAGTTATTTCAGGGCGGTCCCCCTCTCTCCTTACGCAGAGAGGTTGAACTTCGCATCAAAACTACTTTACCTATAATCGGCACGAAGTGCCACGATAATTTTGCATTATAATCGGCTTTATCCCGGAAATTCCTAATTCCTGTTTCTTAAATCTAATTATTTATTATTGACAGTTTTTCATCTAATTGTTATAATCTGTTAAAAGGGAGGAATGATTATGAAAAAATCATTTTTTAAATTAATTGCGCTTGTTATAGTTGCAACAATGCTTTTCTCTATTTCACAGATATCAGTATTCGCATCAAGCGTTGATTACAAAATCACAAACCCCTATGAGAGCGTTATGGCTTACATAGGAAACGAAGACAACCATTACAAAACCAATCTTCACACTCACTCCACATATAGTGATGCGCTTATCAGCCTTGATAATATGGTTAAAGAGCATTACAATCAGGATTTCCACGTTCTTGCTTTTGCTGACCACGGTGTTATCGGCGTTGAATGGGATAAGACTCCCACACTTCTGCCCTTATATTACTACAACTACATTATGCTTAAGGATCAAAGTCACCTTACAACTGAAGAATTTGTTGCTATCCAAAACGGTACATATAAAACTGATGTAACAAACCGTTCAACCGATCGCGGTCTTAACTGCGTAACAGGTGCTATTGAAGGTAACTACCTTGTTGCTCAGAAAAACCACATCAACGGTTACTTTATGAACGATAATCGTACCGAAGGTGTTATGGGTACCGAAGGCGACTTCGAAACTATGATTAAAATGATTGAGGATGCCGGTGGCGTATCTCACATCAACCATCCCGGTGACTGGCTCGGCTCAGCCGGTGACGAAAGCATCGCTCGTGACCCCGGCAACGTTAATTTCTTTGCCGACCTTTTATTGAGATATCCCTCTTGCCTTGGTATCGAAGTATACAATGCATTCGACAGACCCACAAGCAGTGACCGTATTCTCTGGGATGAGCTTCTTAAAGTAGTTATCCCCCAAGGCAGAAATGTTTGGGGCTTCGGTAACAACGATGCTCACAACCTTAACGATATCGACACATCATTTATGGATTTCGTTATGCCCTCATTCTCACAGGAAAATGTAAGAACAGCTATGGAAAACGGCACATTCTTCGCAGTTTCAAGATATGAAGCCGGCGAAAGAATCGGTGACGAAGGCGCATACCCCATGGTTACTTGCATCATCGTTGACGAAGAAGCAGATACTATCACAATCGTTGGTAAAGACTGCGACAAAATCAACTGGATTGCTGACGGTAATGTTATTCAGTCCACAACAACAAGCGTAAATGGCGTTGTTTCATCAACAATCAGACTTCGCGCACATAGCGACGAAATCAGCTGTTACGTTCGTGCAGAGCTTCAGGGTTCAGGCGGTAAGACCCTTACACAGGCTTTCGTTTGTGACGACGGTAATATGGATGACCTTGCCGAAGTTGGAACTCCTGATGTAACAGTTGTAAACAGCTTCCTTGATATGCTTCTTGACTTTATAAAAATGCTTCTCCACATTGCTTAATCAGAGACATATTTTACCCGACCGATATCGGTCGGGTTTTTATTTTTTGGTTTATCAAATTGTTTAATTAAGTTTATTTCAAGTTGTCTATTTACTTTTTGCTCCGCTTTGATATAATGAAAACAGGTGATTGATTTGCCTGATTTTTGTTTTCACAGGAGTGAATGTTTATGTCAAAATTAAGAGTGGCACTTATTGGTAACGGTGGTATCTGCCGTGCATGCCATATTGAAAATTATTACGAAGACGACAGAGTTGAGGTTGTAGCCTTCTGCGATATTATCGAAGAACGGGCAATTGACCTCAGGGATAAATACTACCCCAACGCAGCAGTATATACTGACTACAAGGAATTGTTAAAAGATGATAGCATTGATGCCGTTGACATCTGTACACCCAACTATCTTCATTCTATAATTGCAGTTGATGCGTTTAAAGCGGGCAAGCACGTATTATGCGAAAAGCCCGATGCCATTGACGTTACAGAGGTTCTTAAAATGAAAAATGCTGCTGACGAGGCGGGTAAGGTGCTTATGGTTATCAGAAATAACCGTTTTGCTACCGCGTCACAGTACGCAAAGAAATTTATTGAAGACGGAAAAATGGGCGAAATCTATTGCGGTCGTTGCGGATGGCAAAGACGCAGAGGTATCCCCGGCAAAGGCGGTTGGTTTACAACAAAGGCTCAGTCCGGTGGCGGACCCCTTATTGACCTTGGCGTTCATATGATAGACCTTGCGGTATGGCTTATGGGCAACCCCACCCCCATTTCAGTAAGCGCAAATACATATACTAAATTTGCGGATAGTGATACCAGTGACTCCGAAAACTCTAAATTCGGCGATGCAAATTCTCAGGGTACATTCGACGTTGAAGACCTTGCAATGGGTATGATTCGTTTTGACAATGGTGCAGTTCTTCAGATAGAATTCAGCTGGGCATCAAACATCAAAGTAGAGAACCGTTTTGTTGAACTCCGCGGAACAAAGGCGGGTCTTAAATGGGAAGGTAACGATGTTGAGTTCTTCACCGAAGATGACGGTCAGCTTCTCGATATCATCCCCAAGGGAAATATGGATTCAAACGGACACAAGAAAAATATTCAGAACTTCATCGACGTTATTACCGAGGGCGCAGAACCCGTCTTCAAACCCTCTCAGGGCGTTGATATGATAAAGATTCTCTGTGCAATATACGAGTCAGCAGAAAAGGGCAGAGAGATTCAGCTTTAATTTATAACCGATAAAAAACAACCGCAACTCCTTGATATTAAAGGAATTGCGGTTTTGTTATTTATCATTTATTTTCTTTTCAAAAGTAATACAAGATGAGGTTAACATTCTTTTCTATAATTGAGCTATCAACAAAGATAATCTTTGCATATGATTTCTCAAAGAAAAACAATTGCGTAACATCGAAAGTTTTATTATTAGATATAATTAACCCAATATTCATAAATTGCGAAGCGTTAGAGAGTGAATAAGTTTCTAACTCGCATTCGTTTTCTAAAACAAAAATGCTACCGAAATTTGAAAGATTGTCGCAATCAAATCTCGATAGCATTTCGCACAAATAATCCTGAATGTAATTCTTAAACACGATAGGAATATTAGGTTTATTTAATTTTTCAATATCACTCATACAAGTAATTTCAATCACAACAAGTCCTCCCAGTCTTCAATAGGTATGAACTTGAACACGATAGAGCTTTCAATCTCTCCTTGTGTAAATGTTTGCGGCTGCCAAAAGAATTTTATGTATTTATCTATTTGTGTATCTGTTAATGATGTTAGTTCACCCTCATCATTACTACCACACACAAAGAATGTACCCACAAGGATATCATCACCTAATTTGCGATTGCCTTCTAATCCTATAAGCTTACCTTCTTCGTTGCATAGAATACAAACATCATCCTCAATATCAATGATTTCAATTAAACCACCAACAGCTTCCTGAAGATTTTCCAATTTGGTTTTGATTGTAGTAATTGTAGGATTTATGTGTGGCTCTACCATTACTACCTTGATTTCATTTTGCATATAAATTACCTCATTTAGAGCAAAAAATATTTCCCATCTACTTTCGCAGATGGGAAATAATCATTTCTTTGTTTCGTGTTCGTATCTTTCTTTAAAATTTGTTTTTGCACCACTTCTGTCAAATGCATCTCTATTTGCTTGAGAGCCGTTTTTATATGATTGGTATGCCTTTTCCTTAATTGAATTTGGATGAGCAACAGTAATATCAGGTTTTTTGTTAGCATTTATAGCATCTGTTTTTGCTTTTTCCACCATATCAGTTAAAAAATCTAATAAGCCCATAATAAAACCTCCTTTCTAATTTTTTATTTTTAGTTGTATTACATACCTGTTCCCCAATGATAAAGTATTTTCGCCCCAAATTTTGCCAATTCCCACAAAACAGAGCCTGAGTCATCTTTTTCTTCTTGACTTTTAGAAAGTTCTTGCTTTTCTTGTTTTTCTAATTTTTCTTGTTTGGTTTGGTCTTGTCGTTTTTTCTCTTCTCGCTTGATTCGTGCTTTTTCTTTCGCTTCGTTCTTTTTACGCAACACTTCTTCATAATCTTCATTATAATATTGTAGTAATTTCATCAATGAGCAACAGATAGTTTGAATATTTTCACAATAGTTTAAAACAGAATACTTTTTCGGTGGAAGTTTCTCTTTTTGTATAATTTCATTTATTTTAGAAATTGTTTTTTTAGAAATAGTTGAGTTATTAGATTCTATGTAATTTAAAACATAAGTTCCGATTAACTCGACTCTTAAAATTTTTGCTAATCCAATATCATCAGATATATCTAAATGTACATCATTATTTGCTATCGCTATGATAGGAATAATAGGTAAATTTTTAATATTGTTTTTTTCAAAGAATTTGCGTATTACAAATATATGGTCTGTTATTTGTTTATATGGGTTAGTTGCTAAAGCAAATTTTTCTTTCTTTTTGGTATTTGTTATTTCCCAAAGACCATCAGATGATATTGTTATAGTATCGCCTTTACCACCAAAATTTTTAGTTTCTATCAAGAATATAGCTTTATCGGTTATTATGAGTGTATCTGTTTCTGCAGAGTATCGTATTTCTCCGTTAGTTTCTTCCAAGAGAATATTATTCAAGACAGGATAATTAACCGAAACTGCCATTAAAGATTGTTTTGTTTTTTCTTCACCCTCAAAACCCTTGACAGCAATGTTATATGCTCTGTTAAAAGAATTGATTTGTTTTTGAAGCAATCTTAAGATGTGTTCAATGGTGTCGGGGTAACTTGATAGAACCTCTTTTTTCCGATGACCGTTTTTAGGAGAGGGGTCATCTATCTCGTTTAACAAATCGGTATTTAATGAAACCCATCCATTTGAAGAAGATTGAGCTGAAATGCCATATTTACTCAAAATATTTGAAATCTGCAAAATTTCTTTTTGCTGTTTTTTCAGATATTTATAACATTCTTCGTTAGTAAGTTGTACAGTTGAATTCGGTAATGGTATAAAGCCAAATTCACCTTCTATGTGAGGAAAATATTGTTTTATATTAACAGCACATATCCCTTTTGGCTTTTCAACAACTTTAAAAGAGACCCTTGTTTTTTCTGGAATTATTTCAAATGGATATTCAAGATTAGAAATATGAAAAAAGTATTCATCTTCCTCATCATTATCACAAATAAAACCAAAACCTCGTTCAGGGTAATATGATATTACATAACCATATTTAATATATTCTGCTGAGTTTTTAAGCATATCAAGACCTCTTTCTGTTGTTATATAAGGGATTTAAAGTTTAATTGTTTCTCACTGCACTATAGCAGTAATATGTCTTTTGCTTTTAGGCTTTCCTCGTTTACTTTTCTCTTTTATGAATTTTTTACATAATAAAATCTCTGTTTCTAAACTGAAAAGTTCATCTTCAATTTCATAAAATTTTTTCCAATATTCTTCCTCTGTGGTGAATAATGTTTTAGCGTTATTTGTTTTATTCGTTTTTGTCAATGTTATTTTTCAGCAAGTTTCGTACAGTTCTTTCGCTATAATTATATTTCACAGCGATTTTGTTGATAGAAGCTGAGCTTCCGTCATAACTTTTAATAGCTTCTTGTAATATAAACTCTTTTGAAAAAAGTTTTGTCGGAAAATTGATTTGGCTACCTGCAAAATGCTTGTATATTTTTACTGTGTTATCAAAGCCTATCAATTCACTCATTGTTTCATATACCCCGTTTAGAACAGGTTCATTATTCTTGCCCATACTACTATCTCACCACCATAGCTATTTTTTATTATAAAAATCCTTAAAAACAATTTCTACCGCATTTTTCCACGCAAATTTCCAAACGGGCGAATATTTAGTGTACTTAAAACAAGTACACTAACAACATAATAACACAAAATAATCTTAAAATATACTTAAATTAAGATTTTAGGTGAAAATTATGAGAAATAAAAACAACAAACATCTTGGAATAGAGATTGAGCCCGATTTACACAGCAAATTAAAATATATTGCTAAATATGAAGGTCGCTCCATAAACGGACAGATTCTGTATTTGGTTCGCCAATGTATTAAGGACTTTGAAAAAGAAAACGGCATTATTGAAATTGAAGAAACAAAAGACTAAACAAAAACAGGCAGTCAAGCTTCATAGCTCAACTGCCTGTTTGAATTTTTATGTTTTGAACAAAACTTTGTATTTTTTTACGGCTCCTGAGGCCCGAAAGTGCCATTCGAGTGCCGAGAATGATTATTTTACCCTTAGGGAAGTCCTTGCGAAAAGCACATAGGATATGAAAGTTTGTTTCGCAAAAGTTCTTGATTTTTAAGGGTTCAATCGCATTTTGGCAAGGGAAAGACAAAGAAAAAAGACCTCGGTCAAATAACCAAGGTCTTGGTGCGAGAGACGGGACTGGCCGTCTGCGGCGGCTACGCCTTGCATACTATCCGCTCGGCGACCCAAATCCTACGGATTTCGGTACCCGCCTCCCGCTCCTCGCTAAAAACAGTCCACCGGACTGTTTTCTTAACGCTCAGACCCTCTCGGGTCCAAGTCCCGTTTTTATCATAACAAAAAAATGAGTCCACACTGAAGTGTGAACTCATTTTTGGTGCGAGAGACGGGACTTGAACCCGTACGGGATTACCACACGCCCCTCAAACGTGCGCGTCTGCCGATTCCGCCACTCTCGCGAGTGCTTA
>JAZNVE010000083.1:0-1585 GCA_045592665.1 Acutalibacteraceae bacterium | reverse complement strand
GTAACCCATAACGTGGGAACGAAGAATGGCGGCTTTATAACCGCATTGGGATATTAACTGAGGAGTCTGGTTATGCAATGCGAACTCGGAAATGGCGTAAACATCGGGGGTGGTGTTGAAAAAATCAAGGTTGGTTCTCACTGCGTAAAGAAGCTGACGGGCGTTAGATTCGTCGTTTGTGGTCAAAGCGAGAGGTTGACCATATGTAGTGGCACCAAGACCCACCCTGTCAGGATATTTTTCAAGAAGCTTACCAATCAGGGCAACAACCTCGTAATCACAACGTGAAAACTCATCAAATGTAAAGGACTCGTAATCAAGACCGATACGTAATTTAGGGTATTTTTCAAGCCATTCAAATATTTTTAAAAGGCGGGGTTTTACTTCGTCCTTCCAAAGAACATATCCGCCGTGCTCATAGGTTAAAATATAAAGCTTTTTATCATTCATAAGCTCAACTCCGTATAAAATATTACCTTGATTATAAAATGTTTATTCCCATTATTCAATTACGAAAATGCATAAAATTTAAAGGATTTATTTGTGTTATATGTAGGGCGAAAATTAATTATTTCATTATAATATTGTGATAGGGAGAAATATATGGTATTATTTTTTCGGAGATGATAGTATGCGATATATTGCAGACCACGATTTTCATATTCATTCAACCATTTCACCCTGTTGCCACGATGAAACCCAGACCCCTGAAGCGATACTGAATTATGCGAAAACTAACGGTTTCAAAAAAATATGCCTTACAAATCATTTGTGGGATGAAAAGGTAAAAAGCGAAGCAGAGTGGCACGACGGTCAACGGTTTTGTTGTCTTTCAAGTGTTTTACCGTTGCCACAGGACGGGGATGTTGAGTTTTTATTCGGTGCTGAAATTGATATGGATTACAACTATGTTTTAGGTGTCAGCCCCGAAAGATATGATGTATTTGATTTTATGGTAATATCCACAACACACCTGCACCTTGCGGGAAATACGGTCAGAACAAAAATACAAAATCCCGAGGAAGCGGCGGAGCATTGGATTACACGATTCAGAGAGTTACTGAAAAAAGACCTTCCGTGGCATAAAACGGGTATTGCACACTTAACCTGCGGTCATATTTTTAAAGGAAGAACACCGGAGGTTATATCGCTTATTGATGATGAAACCCTGTATGAACTTTTTTCGGATGCATCCCGAAAAGGAATGGGCATAGAGCTTAACACAAAAACAATATTCACATCCGAGGAAGAAAAGAATATTTTGTTAAGACCCTATTATATTGCCAAGGACTGCGGTTGCAAATTTTATCTTGGTAGTGACGCCCACAAGGGTGAAGCTCTTACGGGTTCAAAGGAGAATTTTGAAAGAATAATAACGCTACTTGATTTAAAAGAAGAGGACAAATTTATACTAAAAACCCCCGAATAATTATTTTTTAAAAATTTTAAAAAAAGTGTTGACAAATCAATATTTGGGTGGTATAGTATTTAAGCACTCGCGAGAGTGGCGGAATCGGCAGACGCGCACGTTTGAGGGGCGTGTGGTAATCCCGTACGGGTTCAAGTCCCGTCTCTCGCACCAAAA
>JAZNVE010000082.1:0-3264 GCA_045592665.1 Acutalibacteraceae bacterium | reverse complement strand
ATGGCTACGATCCGACTTCGGTCACTCCGAAAGAAGACAGTATTTCGGTGAAACTGACGACACAGTTAATAAGAGAGTTCGTGCAGCACTTGATAGCGGTCTTACAGTTATCCTTTGTGTTGGTGAGCTTCTTGATGAGCGTAAAAAGGGCGTAACAATGGAGGTTGTTCGTTCACAAACAAAGATTGCTCTCCAGGGCGTTTCAGCAGAAGAGCTTGACAGAATTATTATCGCATACGAGCCTGTTTGGGCTATCGGTACAGGCGAAACTGCAACAGCAGAGCAGGCAAACGAGGTTAACCACGCTATCCGTGAGGTGCTTGGTGAAATCTATTGTCCAAAGTGCGCAAGCCGTGTTACAATTCAGTACGGTGGCTCAATGAATGCTAAAAATGCAGCAGAGCTTCTTGCACAGGTAGATGTTGACGGTGGTCTTATCGGTGGTGCATCTCTCAAGGCAGAGGACTTCTCTGTAATTGTTAAGGCAGCAAGCATCTAATTAAAATTCATAAGGGCAGGCGTTTCGTCTGCCCACAAATTTTGTAAAGGCGGAATTAAAAATGTCTGAAAAAGTACTTCTCGTCGTAATGGACGGTATTGGCTACTCAAAAACAGGTCTTGGTGACGCAGTTACACTTGCAAATACACCTGTTCTTGATAAACTTCTTAAAGAATGTCCCAACGTTCGTCTTAAAGCCCACGGTGCAGCAGTAGGTCTTCCCTCTGATGACGATATGGGTAACAGTGAAGTTGGTCATAACGCACTTGGTTGCGGTCAGGTTTACTCACAGGGTGCAAAGCTCGTTAACGAGTCTATTGAGTCAGGTAAAATCTACGCTTCCGATGCTTGGAAAGAGGTTGCAGGTAACTGTGTTGAAAAGACTTCAACTCTTCATTTTATCGGTCTTCTTTCCGACGGTAACGTTCATTCAAACATTTCACACCTTATTGAAATGGTTAAGAAAGCAAAGGCAGACGGCGTTAAAAACGTACGTGCTCACGTTCTTCTCGACGGTCGTGACGTTCCCGCAACATCGGGTCTTGTTTACGTTGAACAGTTAGAAAATGCTTTCGCGGAGCTTAACGACGATACATTCTGCGGTAAAATTGCTTCAGGTGGCGGTCGTATGGTTGTTACAATGGACCGTTATCAGGCTAACTGGAATATGGTTAAGGTTGGTTGGGATACCCACGTTAAAGGTATCGGCAGACAGTTTGCAACTGCAACTGAAGCTATTGAAACCTACCGTGCAGAAAATGACGGTATCATCGACCAGGACCTTCCTCCCTTTGTTATTGCTGAAAACGGTGAACCCGTTGGCACAATCAACGATGGTGACAGCGTAGTTCTTTTCAACTTCCGCGGTGACCGTGCAATTGAGCTTAGTATGGCTTTTGACAATGATGATTTCACATATTTCGACAGAGGTGAAAAGCCCGATGTTGTATACGCAGGTATGCTCCAGTATGACGGCGACCTTAAACTTCCTGAGCGTTACCTTGTTAATCCTCCTGAAATTAAGGATACACTTTCCGAGCTTCTTGTTTCAAAGGGTATGAATCAGTTTGCAGTTTCCGAAACTCAGAAATACGGTCACGTAACATATTTCTGGAACGGTAACAAGAGCGACAAATTCTCAGAAGAGCTTGAAACATATATGGAAATTCCCTCCGATAAGGTTTCATTCGATGAAAGACCCTGGATGAAATCCGCTGAGGTTACAGATGCGGTTATCGAGGCTATGGAAAGCGGTAAATACGACTTCATCCGTTGTAACTATCCCAATGGCGATATGGTTGGCCACACAGGTAACCTTGACGCTACAATTACCGCAGTTGAAGCTGTTGACCTTGGTCTTGCAAGAGTTCTTAAGGTTGCGGATAAATGTGGTGTAACTGTTCTTATTACTGCCGACCACGGTAACGCAGACGAAATGCTCGAAAAAGACAAAAAGGGCAACATCGCTGCAAGAACTGCACACTCCCTTAACGAAGTTCCTTTCATCATTTACAGCAAAAATGCTTACGAAGTAAAAGACGGTAGCTTCGGTCTCGCTAACGTAGCACCCACAGTTGCAACAATCTTCGGCATCGATCCCTACGATAGCTGGGAAGAATCAATAATTAAATAATTTAATGTTTCTATAAATAACTGCCCTGTCTGTTTGTACAAAACAGACAGGGAGTTTTTCGTTTGTAAGAACGAAAAGATAGGGGGACAGTTCAGCTCCTTGACTTAATAAAGTGAAAATGTTATATTGATAAATGAAAACAGTAATTAGGATGACTAACCAATCAGGGGATAACCAATCAGGGGCGGTTTTTGGTTGGAAAACAACCCAATCACAGAACCGTCCCCTGATTTTCCTATTGGGTTTTTGAGGTCGAAAAATGAAAACTTTAACTGAAATTTTACGAATTATTGAAGATAATCAAAAAAAGTTTAATATTGAACAAACAGAATTTTCTTATAGTACTTTAAAACACAAGCGTTCCGAACTCATTTCATTGGGTGAAAAAATAGGGTGCCTTCGTGATGATTTTCAAGCGGTTTTTGGTTCTATGGAAACGACTGCAAAATATTCTCATTTCAACCATTCATTGTGTTGGGGTGTCCATACACCGTCACCATTGGACTATTATGTGCTTGGTAAAAGAAAGCGTATTAAAAAGTTATATAATAAACCTTTGGAAGATGCGAATATGTATTATGTTTACAAGTATAAAAATGGGCAATTGGTTGAACTTTCCCGTTATTTGAATGATAAATTTGTAGAAAAGAAAATACATTATGTTGAGTATTTTTGTCATCTTAATAAATCCGTATATTCTATCCAATTTGATGAAGATAACAAGTATAAGGTTACCATTTGCGAAGCAAAATTTAATGATAAAAATAAAATTGTAAGTTTTTCTCGAATTGTTACTGCCGGCTTACCTGACAATGAAACGGACGAAAACATTATTAAATGGTGTCAAAGAGGTGCGAATGGTGCATTAATGGATTATCAGCACTTTAATTATGAAAAAGATAAACTTATCAGTGCTGATTCGTACACTCGTATCTATGATTTTTCGCCCCAAATTTCCGGCTATGAATTCGGCAACAGATATATGTTTGTTTATGATGAAAATAATAAAATAAAATCAGTCGAATGCACCGGCTTTAAACCCTGTGTTTTTAGAGTGTGAAGTTAATACGGTTGAAGACCAATCAGAGACCAATCAGGGGACGGTTCCGACCAATCAGGGGACGGTTCTGTG
>JAZNVE010000081.1:0-16850 GCA_045592665.1 Acutalibacteraceae bacterium | reverse complement strand
AGTGTTCTCGATTGGGCTAAGCGATATGCTTCAAAGGAGGAGAATGAATGAAATTTTCCGAAATTATTTATTCAAAGGCAGAAAATGAACTTAAAAACCGTCGCGAACGAGCAGAAAAATTAGCCGATATGCGCCGTAAAGAGTTTATTACTAAAAAGCCCGAGCTCATTGATATTGAAAATGAGATGAAAAACGCCGCGCTCGAGGTTATCAGAAGTGTTGGCGCTGAGGGTAAAAAAGCGGATATAGGTGAAATTGCAAAAAGGAATTTACAGGCACAACAAGCAAAACGCCTGCTTATAAAAGAGGCGGGCTACCCCGAGGATTATCTTGATATTCCCTATTCCTGTAAAACCTGTAACGATTCAGGCTTTCATAACGGTAAGCTTTGTAGCTGTCATCTTCAGCTCCTGCAACAATTATCAATAGGGGAGCTGTCCTGCAGCCCGTTATTGGCACGCTCTACATTTGATACTTTTGATGTTAAATATTACAGCGAAATTAAAGATCCCGAATACGGTTTTTCACCACGTGAATATATGAGAGGTTGCTTTGAAATGCTCAAAGCATATGCAGAAAATTTCACTCCCTATACTAATAGCTTCTTTTTCAGCGGTGGTACGGGTCTCGGTAAAACTCATCTTGCACTTGCCGTACTTAATAAAGTTACGGAGAAGGGTTACAGCGTTTACTACAACACAGCCTCTTCCATAATAAAACAGCTTGAAAAAGAGCATTTTGGCAGAATTGCCGATAGTCTTGAAGATGAAATTCAAAAATGCGACCTTGTAATTATTGATGATTTGGGCGCAGAGTTTGCAACCGCTTTTTCGGAGGCAACAATTAATGAGCTTATAAATAATGCTATTCTTTCGGGCAAACCTATGATTATAATTTCAAATCTTTCCGTCGATGAGCTTGAAAAACGTTACGGACAAAGGGTGGTTTCAAGACTTAACTCTTTTGAGGTTATTGAGTTTATGGGAACGGATATAAGACAATTAAAAAAATAATACACAAGGAGTGTTTACTTATGTTAAAAGGTATTCCAAACATTATTTCACCCGAACTTCTTAAAATTCTTGATGAAATGGGTCACGGTGACGAAATTGTTATCGGTGACGGTAATTTCCCCGCTGCATCAAATGCACAGAGACTTATCCGTTGCGACGGACACAATGTTCCCGAGCTTCTTGATGCAATATTAAAGCTTATGCCCCTTGACACTTACGTTGATAGCCCCGTAATGCTTATGCAGACCACAAAGGGCGACCCCACACCCACAATATGGGCAGAGTATCAGGAAATAATAAACAAGCATAACGGCGAAACACAGATGTCCGAAATCGAAAGATTCGCTTTCTATGACAGAGCAAAAACTGCTTACGCAATTATTGCTACAAGCGAAATGGCACTTTATGCAAATGTTATCCTTAAAAAGGGTGTTGTAACAGAATAAAAAAATACCGCTTGACATTTCGTCAAGCGGTATTTTTATGCCTTTAATTCCTGCTCACTCTTTGGAACAGTTTATTTACTTCATTTTGAAGATTTTCCCGTTCTTCTTCACTTATTTTAACAGTGCCGTCAACGATTTCTTTGGCGGTTTTTTGTGCCTCGTAAAGAATACGGGTATCCGTCATAAGGTTTGCAACACGCATATCGGGAAGACCGTGCTGACGTGAACCGAAAAAGTCACCCGGACCACGTAATTCCAAGTCTTTTTTAGCAATTTCAAAGCCATCGGTAGTTTTGCACATTATATCAAAACGCTCTTTGGCTTCATCATTTTGAGCATCGGATAAAAGTACGCAGGTACTTTCAACAGAACCTCTGCCGATTCGTCCGCGTAACTGATGAAGTTGAGAAAGTCCGAAACGTTCCGCATTTTCAATTACCATAACCGTTGCATTAGGTACGTCGACACCAACTTCAATAACCACGGTGGAAATCAATAAATCAATTTCGCCTTCATAAAAACGGCGCATTACCTCGTCCTTTTGCTTGGGCTTCATCTGTCCGTGCAAAAGTCCTAAGGTACAATCGGTAAAGTAGGTGCTTTTAAGGTAATCGTAGTACTCCGTAGCGGGTACAAGGTCACTTTCCGATTCTTCCACAAGGGGGCATACAATGTAGCACTGGTGACCCTGAGCAATATTTTTCCTTAAGAATTTATAAATTCTTTCGTGGTAACTTGTGGGAACACAGAAAGTTTTAATAGGTTGTCTGCCCTTGGGAAGTTCGTCAAGAACTGAAATATCAAGGTCACCGTAAATCATCATTGCCAATGTACGGGGAATGGGCGTTGCAGACATAACAAGGGTGTGGGGATTTTCGCCCTTCGCGGATAAATCAGCCCTTTGATTAACACCGAAACGGTGTTGCTCGTCCGTAATAACAAGACCGAGATTTTTGAAATTTACATCATTCTGAATAATGGCGTGAGTTCCCACAACCATAAAACTTTCGCCGTTTTCAAGTCTTGCACGGATTTGCCGTTTATTTGCGGCGGTAACGGAGCCTGTAAGAAGTTCAATTTTGACATCATTACCAAAGAAATTTCTGAGGGTTTTGAAATGTTGATTTGCAAGTACCTCAGTGGGAGCCATAAGGGCACTCTGATATCCGTTACGCATAGAATTATACATAAGTGCCGCGGCAACGGCGGTTTTACCCGAGCCAACATCACCCTGCAGAAGTCTGTTCATGGGCTTGGGCTTTTTCATATCCTCCGTGGCTTCGGCAATGGCTCTTTTTTGAGCATTTGTAGGCTCAAACGGCAAGGATTTATAAAATTCTTGGGTATAATCGTCTTTTAAAGATGGTGCTATACGGCATATACCCGAGGATTTTTCGCCTAAAAGACCCATTTGAAGGAGTAAAAGCTCCTCAAAAATCAAACGTCTTTTAGCAAGATTTAAAGCGATTTCACTTTCGGGGAAATGCACATTTCTCATAGCATCCCCAAAACTCATAAGTTTATATCTCTGTACTATATATGAGGGTATAAACTCCTGTAACTGACCCTCAGTCTGTTTAATTGCAGCTTCGGTAATACGCTCGGTTGTCTTTGAGGGAAGTGCCGCGGTGGCTTTATATATGGGGCGTATACGTTGCCTGTCGGGGGATTTTTCAAACCGAGGCGAAAGCATAGTTTTGGCGTGATATTTATCCTCGGTTATTTTACCGAAAAACAGGTATTCTTCGTCCTCTTTAAGCTGGTCCTTGACGTATTTATTATTGAAGAAAACTATATGCATATAGTCGGTGCCGTCGGCAATAGCGGTTTTAACGAGTATTTTACCGCCATTTATACGCACCACCTGAGGATTCTCCGCAACTACCGCTTTCAAGCATACGTTTTCGCCTATACAAGCATCTTTAATTGAGATTATATTATTCCAATCCTCGTAGGCTCTCGGGTAGTTTCTAAGAACATCATCAACGCTGAAAATCCCTTGTTTTGCAAGGGTTTTAGCCCTTGCTTCACCTACGCCTTTTAAAAATTGTACCCTTGTGCTACGGTCTGCCACGGTATCACCTGCCTTACGTTTTTTAGTTTGATTTTAAAGAACAAAAAATTTCAAAATAACAAAAAGTATTGATAGTTGTACAACGAAAATTACGGGTAAACCAACCATAAATTTCATATGCTTTGTTTTATGGCGGATTTTCAACATTATAAGAAACTCAGCGAGGCTTCCGCCTGCAATTGCAAGAGTTAAAAGAAGCTTTTCAGGTACCCTGTGTCCGGGGAATTTTTTTGCCGCCTTTTTGTCGTAAACGGTAACTATAACCGTTATAAAAGATATTATCAGGAAGTAAATCAAGATATATTTTTCCGTAAAAATCACCCGCCAATTAGAACATTTGTTCTAATTTATAGTAACAAAGATATAAATAAAAGTCAAGAAAAAATTTACAACGCCAAACATCTGTAAAAAGGGGTCAAAACTATTGATTTTATTATATTAAATATTGTATAATAAGATGATTTAATATAAGTTATTGTCGAAAAGTGTTTGTGTTTTTCGGAATAATAAAACTTTCTTGCAGGAGGTGCCGAAAATGGTAGATATTCATTGTCACATCCTTCCGGGTCTTGATGACGGTGCCGGAAATATGAGCGATGCAATTGAAATGGCGGAGCTCGCAGTATCATCGGGTATAAAAAGCATTATTGCCACACCACATTGTAATATACCGGGCGGTTACCATAATTATTGGGGGCTTTCTCTTGAAGATGATATCCGCCTTTTGCAGGAAAAAATCCAAAGTCGTAATATTGACTTGCGCATTTATCATGGTCAGGAGGTTTTTCTTGCTTCCGGTTTTGCACAGATGTTGCATCAGGGAAAATTGATAACACTTAATGAGTCAAGATATATGCTCGTTGAGTTTGATTTGAATGAGAATGCGGACATTGCTTATAGAAAATTGCAACAGGTTCTTGCGGAGGGCTGTATTCCCATTGTGGCACATCCCGAGCGCTACGGTTTTGTGATTGAGCAAACGGAAGCCATTTACAGAATGAAAGATTTAGGTGCTTTATTACAGGTAAACCGCGGAAGCATCAAGGGAGCCTTCGGCAGAATACCAATGAAAAAAGCTATGGATATACTCTCTTCATACCAAGCGGATTTTATTGCTACGGATGCCCATAGTCAGTATAGTCGTACACCGTATCTTGCGGATGTACACGAATTTATCAGCGAAACAATTTCACCTGAATATGGTGATGTGTTGGTTAATATTAATCCGCAAAAAGTTCTCAATGACGAGAAAATTTATAGTTTCTGAGGGGATAATTTATGCTCAAAGCTCTTAGAATAGTGACCGTTGTTGTATTGGTTGTTGCGATTGGGTTATTTTCTCTGTTTTTTATACACGAAAAAAGAACAACGGACTTGACAATACCCGAAATTAAAGTTGAGGGCGAAATGCTTGAAGTAAGCGTTTCGGCTACGGATAAGGATTTATTGAAGGGCGTTACAGCTTTCGATGAAAAGGACGGGGACATTACAGACCGGGTTGTAGTTGAATCCGTATCACCCTTTTTTGAATATAATGTGTGTCAGGTAACCTACGCCGTATGTGACAGCGACAAACACGTTGTTAAAAATAAAAGAAATATCAAATATACCGACTATACAAAACCGAAATTTACATTGAACAGGTCGTTGGTTTATTCAGTAAATGAAGAGGTTAGTATTCTTGAAGCTGTGGGTGCGTTTGACGTATTTGACGGAGATATCAGCGAAAAGGTAGTTATTACCGCAACAGATTACGTAACGGACACTCCGGGAGTGTTTACCATTTCTTTACAGACAACCAATACTATGGGTGATATAGTATATATCGATTTACCCTTATATATTGAGGATGTAAATAATTCGGCACCTGCTGTGGAGCTTAAAGAATACATAATGTACGTTAAAAAGGGCGAGAGTCCCGATTTTCTTGAAAATATAGAATCAGTTTCTACTATGGGCGGACAGCAAACCAAGTATGAAACCTCAATAAAGAGTAATTTTGATAGTGATACCCCCGGTGTATACAGCGTTCATTATTATATTACAAATCCCATGGGTTACGAAAGACACAGCGTTCTCACGGTAGTGGTAGAGGAGTAATCGCTTTGAAAAAGGAAAAAACAAATCTGCTTGAATTAATTGAGTGGCATAGCCTGATACGTGACATTATCCGTAATTTTTGGGCTGTAGTATTGGCGGGTGTCGTTGCTTTTCTCGGTATATATATTGCTGAGCAAAGCATTTATGCCCCTGAGTATAAAAGCACAGCTACACTGGTTGTACGCTCAAAGTCAGCATCATCACTTTCATATAATAACCTTACCGCTTCTGCCGGCATGGCGGAGGTTTATACAAAGGTTTTTACTCAATCGTCTATAAAGAAGCTTGCGGCGGAAGAAGCAGGATATGAAAGCTTTAACGGTACAATTTCCGCATCGGTATACAATACAACCAATCTTGTTAATGTTTCAGTCGTATCGAATGACCCTGAGATATCCTATAAGCTACTCAAGGCTGTGCTTAAGGTTTATCCTCAGGTTTCCAAATCGGTTTTTACGGACAGTGTTATCGACATTATAGTACAACCCGAAATGGCAACTTCCCCTTCGAATTCTATATCCAACTCGCGCAGAATTAAAATTTCACTTATTGTTGCTGCGGTACAGTTTGTGCTTATATTAGTTCTTTCATATTTGCGCCCGACGGTTAAAAATGTAAAGCTTTTTGAAAAAAATATTGATTCAAAATTGTTAGGAACGATTTCTCACGAAAGGCGTCCCCTCACTTTATGGCAAAAATTAAGAGGTAAAAAACGAGGTATGCTTATTGATACACCTTTTGCAAGTCTTAAGTTTACCGAGGATTACAACCACTTGGCAACAAAGCTCGAATATATGAGAAGAAATACGGACAGTAAGGTATTCGTGGTGACAAGCGTTGCGGAAAATGAGGGTAAGTCAACGGTTTCCGCAAACTTGGCACTTTCCCTTATGAATCACGGATATAAGGTCGCTTTATTGGACCTTGACTTACATAAACCGGCTATGTACAAAATTTTTAAGTATCGCAAGCCCTTGAAAACCGATTTCAGTCAGATTTTAAAGGGAGAGGTGTCTCCAAAAGAATATGAATTTTTGAGATACAAAAAAACTCAACTGTATCTTGCATTAAGCAAAAAAAACTGTTCAGATGTTTCTGAATGGATTGGCTCAAGAACAGTTAATCAATGCATAAAATCCATAAGAGATAAAGTCGATTTTGTGATTATTGACACTCCGCCCACATCCGTTTCCGCAGATGCTATGAGTATCATAAAAATGGCTGATAAAGCTATCCTTGTTGTTCGTACGGATGTGGTCGATGCACCGAATATTAATGACACCGTTCTTACCATACAAAATGTGGGTGGCAGTTTTGCAGGTTGTCTGCTTAATGATGTATATAAGCCCTTTACATTCTTTGGTAATTTTGGAGCCGATGACAGAGGCTACAGCGTTTATAAACGTAGCTCTTACAGACGATATAAAACCTATAGTAAAGAAAATGCAAGTCATAAATTGTTGGACAGCGATTTTTCAGATTTAAAATAATATTGGAATTGGCGGATTTATTATGAGCTTTGGCGAGAATAAAACTAAAGATTTTGCCGGAACTGAAGAAAAAGTCAAGGAAAGGTACTTTGATTTTTATTTCAGTGACTTTTGGCGTGGCTTTGTAAAATTCTGGTGGATAAGCGTTGTGGCTGCAATAATCTTAGGTGGCTTTATGTGTTACCGCAGTCGCACAACCTACGTGCCTCAGTACACTTCATCAGTTACCTTTACGGTTCAGACTCAAAACGCGGTTTTGTCAGGTGACGGCGGTATGTCCGCGTATTCATATTATTACGATATGGGTACGGCGGACCAGATGGCAGAGGTTTTCCCCGTTATATTAAAAAGCAACATACTTCAGAAACATGTGTGCCGAGAGCTGGGCGTGGAAAATATGCCTGCCACACTTTCTGCAACCGCTGTTGATGAAAGTAATATGATAAGTCTTTCGGCTACGGGAAATGACCCACAGCAGACATATGATACTCTTATGTGTGTTATGAGGAATTATTCTAAGGTTTCAGAGTACATTATAGGTCAAACACGTCTTGAAATTATCGACGAGGCAACTGTTCCGCTGAGTCCGTCCAACCCCAATACCTGGCGAACAGATACAATTAAAGGTGCGTTGGTGGGTATTGCAGTAGGTTTATTGTGGATAATTGTTTACGGCGTTTTAAGGCGAACAATCAGAACCAAGGAAGATATAAAGAGCGAGCTCAATCAAAGATGCATCGGTGTTATGCCCCAGGTGTTCTTTAAAAAATATAAGAGTAAAATTGATAAGAGAATTCTCATATCAAACCCACTTGTAGGCAATTCATTTCTTGAATCTGTAAGACTTCTCAGAGATTCGGTACATAATGCTATGGAGCCGGGTGATAAGGTTGTTATGATTACAAGCACTGCTCCGGGCGAGGGTAAATCTGTTACAGCCGTAAATCTTGCTGCAATTTATGCCAAAAACGGTGAAAAGGTTCTTCTTATGGATTGCGATGTGAGAAATTCCGGTATCAGAAAGCTTATAAAGAGCAATGAGCTTGAGCTTAATGACAAGGTTTATGATGAAAAAGGAGAAGTGCTTTACAGTATCAGCAGAGTAGAAAGCCTTAACATAGACCTGTTATCTTTAAACGGTAAGGAAAAAAGCTTATCTAAAATACTTAATATGCAAGGTTTACAGAAAATTGTTAATTCTTTGCGTGAAAAATATGATTTGATTTTTATGGATACACCTCCCTGTGGTATGATTGCAGATGCAGCAGTTACGGCATCTGTAGCAGATGGTGCGGTATATATAATTCGTCAGGACACCGTTATGGATACCAATATCCGTCAAGGTCTTGATACTCTCGAAAACACCGATGTAAGACTTATGGGTTGTATACTTAACGGTGCCGTAGGTGGTATAGGCGGTTACGGAAACAGCTACGGCTACGGTTACGGATACAGCGGATATAAAAAGTATTACAGAAATTATAAATATTACGGTAAGTCAGGTTACACAAACAGTTACGGTTACGGTAAAAGCAAAAATAAGAAAGAAGAGTAAAAATGAGAAAACCCGGAGAATACGGCTCAATGTTTAAAAGTATGAGCACTGAGTGGAAATGGCTTTTGAAATACATTCTCAACTATAAAAAAGAAGTTTTTCTTTATATAGTTGTGGGTGTTTTCGGCATAGCTATGGGACTTGGTTCAAGTGTTGCTTCAAAATATCTTATTGATGCGGTAGTTTCACCGGATAAAGCTAATAATGAAATCATAACAAGCGCCGCGATGGTTATAGGTATGGCAGTTACACAGATTTTAATAAACTCCGCTACCTCAAGACTTACAACCGTTGTTGGTACGAGAATAAACACACAAATCAGGAGTAATATTTACGAAAATATCGTATTTTCACATTGGGAGGAAATAAATAAATATCACTCGGGCGACCTTATTAACCGTCTTGAAGGTGATGTAAACGTAGTTTCTAACAGTATAATATCGTTTGTCCCCAGTGTTTTTACAAGGGTGGCACAGTTTGTAGGTTGCCTTGTTATAGTTCTTTATTATGACCCTGTTATGGTGGTATTTGCTCTTATGAGCGCACCGTTTTTTATGTTGTCATCAAAATTTACTACAAAGATGATGCGCAAATACAGCATTGAAAGTCGCGAAATGAATGGTAAAATTCTGTCCTACGGTGAAGAATCAATGCAGAATTTACAGACCATAAAGGCATTTGACCTTACTCGCAAATATACACAGAATTTTAAAATTCTTCTTGAGAGCTATCGAAAGGTAAAGCTTGATTACGATAAATTTTCAATAATATTATCCATCTGTATGTCAATTATAGGTCTTATTGTTTCCTATTCGTGTTATGGTTGGGGAGTTTATCGCTTATGGCAGGGGGCTATTACCTACGGTACAATGACTTTGTTTTTACAGATATCCGGTAAGCTTACATCTTCCTTTACAACTCTCGTAGCATTATTCCCCAGTGCTATATCAATAGCAACTGCAGCCGGACGTATTATGGAGGTTACAACGCTCTCTTCCGAAAAAGATGAAGATAGAGAAAAAGCTCTTCGTTTGATGAAAACGGCTTGTAATAAAGGTATTAAAATTACGGCAAATAACCTGACATATTCATACAAAGACGGGGATAGAGAAGTTATTAAAAACGCAAGTTTTGAAGCATCCCCGGGTGAAACAATAGCCCTTATAGGTCCTTCGGGCGAGGGGAAGACCACACTTTTAAGATTGATTTTAGGTCTTATGAAGCCTGATTCAGGAAGTCTTGAAATCTCTGTTGGTGACGAAAGACTTGAAATTTCTGACAGTACAAGGCGATTCTGTTCCTATGTTCCTCAGGGTAATACGGTATTTTCGGGTACAATTAAGGAAAATCTGCTTCTTGTAAATGAACAGGCAACGGATGAAGAAATAGAAAATGCCCTGAAAGTTGCCGATGCGTGGGGTTTTGTAAGTGCATTGCCCTTGGGCATAGATACAGTTATAGGTGAACGCGGTGTCAACTTCTCAGAGGGACAGGTACAACGCTTATCAATTGCCCGAGCCGTATTGCGTAAGGCAAATATTCTTATAATGGATGAAGCGACTTCCGCTCTTGATGGGGAAACAGAAGGCAAAGTGCTTACAAATCTTATGGAGTCCAATCCCTTAAGAACCTGTATTATAACGACTCACCGTCCCAGTATGCTTCAGTATTGTGACAGAATATATAGAATAGACGAAAGCGGAGCATTGGTTTTGAGTGAATAAAAAAGAGGTAATTTTATGACTTATAAGCTTAAAGACGGTTTTGTGGTCCGTAGGATAGGGATGCAGATTATGGCTGTCCCGGTAGGTAAGCAGACTTCGGAAATACACGGTATGATTGCCCTGACGGAAAGCGCGGAGCTTTTGTGGGATGCTTTAAAAAACGGTGCAGAAGAGGAAGCTCTTGTTAAAATTATTACAGATACTTACGAAGTGTCGGAGGAAGTAGCAGCTGAAGATGTAAAAAAATTCCTTGAAGGACTTAAAGAACAGGGAGCATTAATATGAATGATTGTGGGGGCTTAAGTCCCTTTGGTGCAATTGAGCTTTCATATTGGGCAAAAAACAACGCCGTACCTCTTGAAGCAACCTTTGAACTAACGCCCTTTTGTAATTTTGACTGTGTAATGTGCTATGTAAAGCTTACAAAGGAGCAGGCATCAAAACAGGGCGAGGTTTTAAATGCGCAAAAGTGGCTGGAGATTGCCCGGCAAGCAAGGGATATGGGCACTTTGTATGTGTGTCTTACCGGTGGGGAGATATTTTTATATCCCGAGTTCTGGGAGCTTTATTCAGAGCTTAATAAAATGGGCTTTCTTATATCATTGCTTTCAAACGGCTCGTTAATTAATAAGGATGTTGTTGATAAATTCAGAGAATACGGAATGCCCTATTCGGTGAAAATGACCCTTTATGGGGCAAGTAATGAAACATATCTTAAAACCTGTGGAGTGAAAGATGGGTTCACGCGGATTGAAAAAGCAATCGATTTACTTTTAAAAGAAAACGTACCCTGCAGACTTACGGCAACCATTGTTAAAGAGAACGCATGTGACTTACAGGAAATGTATAAATTTGCGCGAGAGAAAAAAATCTCTTTACAACACACGGTTTCAGTGTTAAAATCTTCGAGGGGATCTGATAAGGATATTGTTTCTTCACGATTTGATTTCGCGGATTTCTCAAGTGAATTAACCCTTGAGGATTTAGAAAAAAACAAATATCCCGACATAAACTCTCCCTTCGCCTGGTGCGGAAGCTACAAAAAATCTATGTGGATAACCTGGAACGGTAATGTGCAGATGTGTTCATTTTTAACGAAGCCTGCCGTTAAATTTTCCGGTGATTTAAAAGCGGATTGGAAGTTTCTTCTTGAGAAGTGTTCTGAAGTAAAAAGTCCCCCTGAGTGCGAAGCTTGTCTGTGGAAAGGCTTTTGCCAAAGGTGTCCGGGTGCCTTGTGTGCCGAAAGCGGTGACGGAGAAAAAATAAGTCCTGATTTTTGCCGTACCGCCCAAAGACTTTTTGATTTACATAAAAAACTGAAAGAGGGTCAAGAATAATGAAAAAAGAATACATTGCTCCTCAAAGTGCTCTTTATGAGATAAATATCAGTGAGAAAATTGCGACGGGTTCCGCCGGTGATAATATTGGTGATGACCATGTCAGCGGTTCTGTAAATATTTATTTTACCCACGGTGAACAACCCTGTCGCGGTTATTATTATGGCGAGTTTGATGCCCCTGTTGGTGTTATAAACGGTACGTGGATTGACTACTTTATGGAACTTCATGGTATGAATAAGCCACTTGTTTTACAGAAATGCATCGGTGCATCTAAATGATGATTAAAGTAGCGGATTTGCTCGTTGAGTGGTGTTTTAAGGACGAAGGTTTTGCAGAAAAGTTTATTGCCAGAGATAATAATGCTGAGCCGGTAATAAAATTTACTCACAAAAGAAATATGAGTGAGCGTCACGGTATTCAATATACCGATATTCCTACTGACCATATACTTCAACGTTACGGCTCGTCAGTTGAGCTCCTTTGCGCAAATAGTGACTGGTCAGAAGTTTCTATCTATTCTGAAAATTACGCTGACGCGGATTATTCACTTCCCTTAGCGGCTATTTGTTCGCGATTTGCGGAGTTTAATACTATATTTTTACACGGTTCATTTGTTGCTTATCAGGGTAGCGGTGTGGTTTTTACCGGTTACTCGGGTGTGGGAAAAACTACTCAGGCAAGATTATGGAATGAATACCTCAACGCAGAGCCCGTTAATGGCGATAAGGTTTTTTTACGTGTAATAGACGGAGAGGTTTTTGCATTCGGTTCACCTTGGAAGGGCTCGTCCGAATACTGCCTTAATAAAAAGACATCACTTAAGGGTGTTGTGGTACTTAAACAGTCCAAGGAAAACGCAATTAAAAAATTAAATACGCTTGAGTGTATAGAACTTTTTATGCCCCACGTATTTTTACCCCATTGGGACGAAAACAACTTACTTAAAGCCATTGATACCTTCAATGTGATTCTTGAAAAAATACCCGTATGGCTTCTTGAGTGCAGACCCGACGAAGATGCGGTGAAGCTCACCAGAGATACTATATTTAATATAAAAGACTAAGCCGAATGCCGAAAGAACGGCATCGGCTTTTTTAAAAGAGGAAATAATGGAAAACACTAACCTGATTATGATGGAATTAATGCGATGCTCCGCCACGGGTACAAATCCCGGGACGGAATTGTTGGCGTCTGTCAAAAAAGAAATGCTTCCCGGTATGTTCACTCTCGCGTACCACCACGATTTAGTGCATCTGTTAGGGGATGTTCTTGACAAAAACGGTATTTTAGAAAATGACGAAATTTCTGAAAAATATCGTGCCTTTGTATTAGAGGCCATTTACAGATACGAAAAGCTCAGGTTTGAACTTGAAAGAATTTGTAAAAAATTCGAAGATAATTTTATCGATTTTATACCGCTTAAAGGGTCGGTTCTTCGTACTTTATATGCTGAGCCCTGGCTTCGTACAAGCAGTGATGCGGATATTCTTGTAAAAGAAATTGATTTAAAAAGGGCGCAAGAGCTCATTGAAAAAATGGGTTTTCTTAAAACTCACGAAAGCTCTCACGACATTACATATACTTGCGGTGAGGGCGTAATAATAGAGTTGCATTTTTCCCTTTCTGAAGCGAATGGGGATGAAATTATAACGGAAATGTTAAACGGTGTGTGGAAATACGCAAGGCTTAAGGATGGCAGCAAACACCACTATATATTGGATGATGATTTCATCTATTTTTATCATATTGCACATACTGCAAAGCATCTTTCAGTAGGTGGTTGCGGTATTAAACCTGTGCTTGATTTATATATTTTACAAAATGCTAAAAACTGTAGCACCCCCGGAATAAAACGCTTTTTAAAGAGAAGCGGTTTAGAAAGATTTGAATATGCCGTAAAAAATCTGAGTGACGTGTGGTTCGGTGGGAAACCACACGATGAGGTAACTCTCGATATGGAAGAATTTATTCTTAACGGAGGAGTTTACGGCACCGAGAGTCAGCTCCTTTTACTGAGAAAACGTCGTGTAGGAGGGAAAATAGGATACGTTTTTTCCCGCGTTTTTGTGCCTCGTCGAGAGCTGGAATATGAGTTCCCGATACTAAAAAAATTCCCCCTGCTTTTGCCGTTTTTTGAGGTGATAAGATGGGTTAAATTTATCATAAAAGGGGATAAAAAACGAAGTAAAGACAGATATGAAAGAATCAAAAGTATTTCTGAAGAAAACACACAAAAAGTAGATAATCTGTTTAATAAAATAGGGTTATAACGAAAAAATGCAGGATTTTTATCCTGCATTTTTTATGTTAGAAGTTAGTTGAAATTACATGTTCACAAAGTTTTTTGGTGGGAAAATCAAATATTAACCAACCATATTTTTTGTGTTTTTTTAATGGTATTTTTTGGTAGTTTTTTAAAATATATTTTGCGTAAATACGGGGGCTTAATATGAAGTTTGCGGCGGAAAAAAAGTTTAAAAACAAACCTTCCGTTTGAGGGGGATTTTCCACCAAAGGGTATATTGCTCTATGCCATTTTTCTTTTGGAAAAAGCTTGTACATATCCTGAAGAAAATATGTCTCGGAAATGGTTTTATTTTGATTAAAAATGGGAGCCGAGCTCAGATATTTTTTAGCGTTTTTAGGTAAGTCGGGCCAGTTTGAAAGTCTAAGTCCGGTGTTATTGTCGGTATATTCTTTGTTACTGAAATCCACGTGACATCTGTTAAAAAATACTATTTTTCCTCTGACTTCGCCTAAAGACGGAATTCTATTTTCTGCAAACCACAAAAGCTCATTTTTGAGATAATTGTTATAGAAAAATTCAAAGGTTTCTTCCGATGACGGACCGTCGTCACGTTTTATGCAAAGGATTACTGTTTCCGAAGGGTTTTCATCTAAAAATTTTTTACAATCAACTAAAACATTATCAAGCAAAAGCTTTTCTTTTTTTCCGTGTGGAGTGTAGCAGTCAGCTATACTGTGCACGGTTTTCAATTTGTTTTCGGATTTTTCAACACGAATGTCGAGAAAGCGTACACCTATTTTAAGCTGTTCGATAATTGAGAGGTCTTGGCATTTTGAAAGGTAACTGAATTGAACCTTTTTAGTGCAGGAATTATGGGTACCGGGCAGATTAATTTCGCTTATTTTAATATCATCGGGTAAAGCCTTCATCCAATTATTCAAAAACAGCACCTCGCTCTCTTGTTTGTAAAATATTGTAGCACATCCATTATTTGAATACAAGAACGGTTTTTCTATAAACTGCGCTATATATAGTATTAAAAACATATGAATGGCAAAAAAATTATAAAAAAATAGGAGTGTACTATATTGCAAAACACAAAGGGAAGTGGTAGAATGTACTATGTATAATTGTTGAGTTATGCCTTGTTGAAAGCGTAATTCAAATAAAATTTTTGTTGTAAAAAACATAGAAATGAGGTTTTATTTTTGAGAACTATTGAAAAGACCGTAATGTTTGTTAAAAAGCATATGAAGCTGTTGCTTGTTATTGCAGACTTGTTGAGTATGGCTTTGGCTTTTGGCTCTGCTATAATACTCAAGTTTGAAGCATCGGTAATGATTGAGCCTTGGTTTGAGGATAACGGTATTTATATTCTTGCAGTGGATGTAGTTACCACGGGAATGTTCTTTATTATCTACAAGGTGTACAACAGAATGTGGCAGTATATGGTTGCCTCCGACTATATCAAGACAGGTATAGCTTTCGTTATTTCTAAAATTATTACAACTATTCCCTTCTTTTACATTTGGTTAATTCCGTCCGCACAAATCGGTGTTAAACAGACTCGTTCATTTTTCACGTGGATGTTCATATATTCTTGTCTGTTTGCTGCAGGTGTTCTTGTTTCCCGTTTGGCGATACTTTTCGGCTATCGCTCTTGGCGCTCATATCTCATAAGCAAAGAGATTAAGAATGGTGGCAAAAGAAGAAATGTTATGATTGTCGGTGCCGGCGGTACCGCTATGCGCCTCATTGAAGAATTGAAAAGCACTATAAAAACGCAGTATAAATACAATGTTGTTGCACTAATAGATGACAATAAGCGTAAGCACGGCGCATATCTTAACGGTATCAAAATTTATGGTGGCAGGGATAAAATTATCGACCTTGCGAAAGAGCTTGATGTGGATGAAATTTTCTATGCTGCAAATTCAGCCGATAAAGAAAACAGAAAAGCAATTCTCAAAATTTGTAGTGAAACCGGTTGTGTTCTCAAAACCGTTCCTTCAATTACAACCGTAAATCAAAATGAAAGCCTCAGTGCAAAGCTTCGTAAGGTTGACTATACCGACCTTTTAGGCAGGGACCAGATTAAACCCGACCTTACTAAAGTTTTTGAGCTTCTTAAGGGCCAGACGGTTTTCGTTTCCGGTGGCGGTGGTTCAATCGGTAGCGAGCTTGTTCGTCAGGTTGCCGCAAGCGGTGTTGCAAAAACAATTATCATTTTTGATATTGCGGAAAACGGTGCTTACGAAATTCAACAGGAAATTCGCAGAAATCATCCCGAGGTTGACCTTAAAGTACTTATTGGTTCAATCCGTGATGAAAAACGTCTTTGCGAAATCTTTGAAGAATATAAACCCGACTTTGTTTACCATGCAGCGGCTCATAAACACGTTCCTCTTATGGAGGACAGCCCCAAGGAAGCTGTTAAGAACAATGTTTTCGGTACATTTAACCTTGCAAAAACTGCTGACAAATACGGTGTTAAACGTTTCGTTATGATTTCAACGGACAAGGCGGTTAACCCCACAAACGTTATGGGTGCAACAAAGCGAATTTGCGAAATGATTGTTCAGTCATTTAATAAGAATTCTAAAACTGAGTATGTTGCAGTTCGTTTCGGTAACGTTTTAGGTTCTAACGGTAGCGTTATTCCTCTTTTCAAAGAGCAGATAGAAAAAGGCGGTCCCGTTACCGTTACTCACCCTGATATTATCCGTTACTTTATGCTTATTCCCGAGGCAGTTTCACTTGTGCTTCAGGCAGGAGCTTATGCAAACGGCGGTGAAATATTTATTCTTGATATGGGCTCACCCGTAAAAATCCGTGAGCTTGCAGAAAACCTTATCAGGCT
>JAZNVE010000080.1:0-5878 GCA_045592665.1 Acutalibacteraceae bacterium | reverse complement strand
CCTTGGTCATTTTCACACCGCTAAGTATTGGCACAATGTTGACCCCGACGGACTTCACTTTACAATCTCCGACACAGGCTGGGCGAAAGCAATGTGGGGTAAGCTTTACGGTCAGTGGCTTTGTGAAGCAGGTCTGTTTGTTTATGACTTTGACCGTTTCGATGCGGCGGACATTCTTCCCATGTTTGCTAAACACAAGATAACCACATTCTGTGCTCCTCCCACAATGCTCAGAATGATGATTAAACAGGATATTTCAAAATATGATTTCAGCTCTGTTAAGCATATGACAACTGCAGGTGAGGCTCTTAATCCTGAGGTTTACCGTCAGTTCGAAAAAGCAACCGGACTTCAGATTCTTGAAGGCTTCGGTCAGACTGAAAGCACAATGATTATCGGTAATATGACAGGCGCACCCCATAAAATCGGTTCAATGGGTAAACCTGCTCCCATATACGACGTTTGTCTTCTTGATAGTGACGGTAACCCCGTTAAAGCGGGTGAAAACGGTGAAATCGTTGTTAAAGTTAAAGACGGTGCACCTTGTGGCTTGTTTACAGGTTACTATCGCGACGAAGATAAAACAAAAGAAGTATGGCACGATGGTTATTACCATACGGGCGACGTTGCCTGGATGGACGAAGATGGCTTCTATTGGTATGTTGGTCGTGTGGATGACGTTATTAAGTCATCGGGCTATCGTATCGGACCATTCGAAATCGAAAGTGTTATTATGGAACTTCCCTATGTTCTTGAGTGTGGCGTTTCTGCCGCCCCCGACGAAGTAAGGGGACAGGTAGTTAAGGCAAGTATCGTCCTCGTTAAAGGTACCGAAGGCACCGACGAGCTTAAGAAAGAAATTCAACAGTACGTTAAAGAGCGTACCGCTCCCTACAAATATCCCCGTATTGTTGTATTTAAAGACGAACTTCCCAAAACCACAAGCGGCAAAATTCAACGTAATAAACTTTGATAAATTGCGAAGCTTATCATCCCTGTTTCAGCCTGCTGAAATAGGGAGGGGGACCGCGTTAGCGGTGGTGGGTAGTTCTCTTGCGGTTTTTATTCAGTCAGTTAAAGCGGAAATTATAATCGGCGTCAGCCCCGTAATTCCTAATTCAGAAAGTTGGTGCTTTGATGCAATACAAAAGAATGACCCTCTTTGCGGGGCACTACGGTAGCGGAAAAACAAATATCGCGGTAAATTACGCATTGCATCTTAAAGCATTGGGTGAAAATGTGGTAATTGCGGACCTTGATATTGTAAATCCCTATTTCCGTACCCGTGACAGTCTTGAAGAATTAAATGCGGCGGGTATTAAATTAATTTCTTCCGAGTTTGCAAGCTCCAATGTGGATTTACCCGCATTACCTCAGGAAGTTTATTCCCTTCTTGACAAACGTGAAGAAAAAGCCATAATGGATATAGGCGGTGATGATAGGGGAGCCTACGCTTTAGGTAGGTATTCCGACGCCATTATCGAAGAAAATGATTACGAATTATTATTCGTTTTCAATAAATATCGTCCTCTTACACCGGATGCAGAGTCCGCCACCGAAATAATGGCGGAAATTGAGGGTGCCTGTAAGATGAAATTTACTGCAATAGTAAATAACTCTAACTTGGGCGAACTCACCGTGGCGGAGGATATATTGAACTCTGTGGCGGAAACCGAAAGGTTAAGCGAATTAACGGGGCTGCCCGTTAAAATGACCGCCGTAAGAGCTGATTTAGTTAATAATCTCAACGGAAAAGTACAAAATCTGTTTCCGCTGACTTTACAAAAGAAAATTGTTTAGAGTGAACACATTCACTCAAAGGAGGCAGAACAATGGCAAAAGTTACATTTGCAGAAAATGTATGTAAGGGTTGCGGTTTATGTGTAAACGCGTGTCCCAAAAAGATTGTTGAATTAGATGCGTCTAAACTCAATGCAAAAGGTCATCATCCTGCACACTGTATTGACGAGAGCAAATGCATAGGTTGCGCTTTCTGTGCTACAATGTGCCCTGACTGTGCTATAACTGTTGAAAGGTAAGGTGAAATAAATGGGTGAGAAAGTTTTAATGAAGGGTAATGAAGCTATTGCTGAAGCCGCTATCAGAGCGGGTTGTATGCATTATTTCGGCTATCCCATTACTCCTCAGACAGAAATTGCCGCATATATGGCAAAACGTATGCCCAAGGTAGGTGGCGTATTCCTTCAGGCGGAAAGTGAAATTGCCGCAATTAATATGGTTCTCGGTGTTGCCGCAACAGGTAAACGTGTTATGACATCGAGCTCAAGCCCCGGTGTATCTCTTAAGAGCGAGGGTATCTCTTACATAGCAGGTTCCGATGTTCCTGCACTTATTGTTAACGTTCAGCGTGGCGGCCCCGGTCTCGGCGGTATTCAGCCCTCTCAGTCCGACTATTTCCAGGCAGTTAAGGGCGGTAGCCACGGTGACTTTATGAAGATTGTTCTTGCACCTTCTTCAGTTCAGGAAATGGCTTCTCTTACAAGCACCGCTTTTGACCTTGCTGATAAATACAGAATGCCCGCAATGATTCTTGCGGACGGTACAATGGGTCAGATGATGGAGCCTGTTGAACTTCCCGAAACAGAACCCAACACATTCGATAAACCCTGGGCACTTACAGGTACAAAGGGCGAGAGAAAACACAATATCGTAAACTCTCTTTACCTTAAACCCGAAGAACTTGAGAAAACAAACTTTGAACGTTTCGCAAGATATAAAACAATCGAAGAAAATGAAGTTCTTTACGAAGAATACCTTATGGATGATGCAGATATCTGCGTAGTTTCCTTTGGTATTACTGCCCGTGTTGCTAAAAATGCTATTGTTGAAGCAAGAGCAAAGGGCATTAAAGTTGGTATGATTCGTCCCATTACTCTCTGGCCCTTCCCCAAGAAAGTGTTAAGAGAAGCAGCTGACAAGTGCAAAGCATTTATCTCTGTTGAAATGAATATGGGTCAGATGATTGAAGACGTTAAACTTGCAACAGAATGCAAGAAACCCGTATACCTTTGCAACCGTACCGGTGGTATGATTCCTTCTCCTGAAGAGGTACTTGCAAAGATTGAAGAAGTTAACGAAGGAGGCGACAAATAATGGTAGTATTCGAAAAACCTAAGACATTAACAGATGCACCGCTTCACTACTGTCCCGGTTGCACACACGGTATTATCCACAGACTTGTTGCCGAAGTTATTGATGAACTTGGTATTGACGGCAGAACAATCGGTGTAGCACCCGTTGGTTGCTCCGTTATGGCTTACGATTATTTCACTTGTGACTTTATTCAGGCACCCCACGGCAGAGCTCCCGCTGTTGCTACCGGCGTTAAACGTGCCGACCCCGAAAACAATATCGTTTTCACATATCAGGGTGACGGTGACCTTGCCGCTATCGGTACTGCCGAAACAGTACACGCTGCCGCAAGACGTGAAAACATCACTGTTATTTTCGTAAACAACGCTATTTACGGTATGACAGGCGGTCAGATGGCTCCTACAACTCTTCCCGGTCAGGTTACTCAGACTTCACCCTACGGTAGAGATGTTGAAACTGTTGGTTACCCCGTTAAGGTTTGCGAACTTCTTCAGAATGTTGATGGTGCCGCATACCTTGAAAGAGTTGCGGTTAATAATCCCGCAAACGTAAGAAAAGCAAAAGCCGCAATCAAAAAGGCTTTCCAGAATCAGATTGACGGTAAAGGCTTCTCACTTATTGAAGTTGTTTCAACTTGTCCTACAAACTGGGGTCTTACACCTCAGAAAGCACTTGAATGGCTTGAGGAGAATATGCTTCCTTATTATCCTCTCGGTGTTTATAAAGATATCTATGCAGAGGAGGCAAAATAATTATGAGCAACACATGTAATATTCTTTTTGCAGGTTTCGGCGGACAGGGTATCCTTTTCGCAGGTAAATTCGTTGCATACAAAGGTCTTCTCGAAAATAAGCAGGTTTCTTGGCTTCCTTCCTACGGCCCTGAAATGCGTGGCGGTACTGCAAACTGTAGCGTTATCGTAAGTGATGAACCCATCGGTTCACCCATCGTAGGTAAACCCGACGTGCTTGTTGCAATGAATCTTCCTTCTCTTGATAAATATGAGAATGAAGTTGTTTCCGGTGGTAAAATCTTCGTTGACTCAACCCTTATTTCACGTAAGGTTGAAAGAACTGATGTAGATGTTTACTATATTCCTGCAACTTCAATTGCTAATGAGCAGGGTATCAGCACTCTTGCTAATATGATTATCACAGGTAAACTTCTTAAGGAAGTTCCTATGCTTGGTTTTGACGGCATTGATGCACCTCTATCAAAGGTTGTTTCTGCACGTAAAGCACACCTTCTTGAGGTTAACAAAACCGCACTTAAACTCGGTTACGATTATTAATTGATTTGAAAAGAGGTTATTTCAATGAGTTACGATTTCAAAATTGAAAGAACTGCAACTCCCAAGGCAAAACCCGTTGATGAAAGCAAGCTCGGTTTTGGTAAAATCTTTACCGACCATATGTTTTTAATGAACTATGACGAAGGTCAGGGCTGGCACGATGGTAGAGTTGTTCCCTACGGTCCTATCTCTCTTGACCCCTCTGCAATGGTTTTTCACTATGCTCAGGAGCTTTTTGAAGGTCTTAAGGCTTACAGAACTGCAGACGGCGACATTCAGCTTTTCCGTCCTCAGAAAAATATTGAAAGAATGAACAACACTTGCGACCGTCTTTGTGTTCCTCGTCTTGACCCCGATATGGTTCTTGAGGCTATAAAGACAGTTGTTGATGTTGACAGTGATTGGGTTCCTCATAATGAGGGCACATCACTTTACATCCGTCCTTTTATTATTGCTACTGATGAATTCCTTGGAGTTCATCCCTCGCACAGCTACCTTTTTGCTATTATCCTTTCACCCGTTGGTTCATATTATCCCAACGGTATGGACCCTGTTAAAATCGCTATTGAACGTGAATATGTTCGTTGCGTTAAGGGCGGTACAGGTATGGCTAAAGCAGGCGGTAACTACGCTGCATCCCTTATCGGTCAGGAAAAGGCAGATAAAATGGGCTATGCTCAGGTTCTCTGGCTTGACGGTGTTGAGAGAAAGTACATTGACGAAGTTGGCGCAATGAACGTTTTCTTTGTGATTGACGGTGTCGTTATTACTCCCGAGCTTACTGACGGCAACATTCTCCCCGGTGTTACAAGAGCAAGTTGTATCGAAGTTCTTAAAGCACACGGCTATAAAGTTGAGGAACGTAAGATTTCTATTGATGAAGTTAAAGAGGCTCATAAAAACGGCACTCTTAACGAGTCTTTCGGTACAGGTACAGCGGCTGTTATTTCACCCGTTGGCGAGTATATTGACGGCGACGAGCATATCGTTATCAACAATAACGAAATCGGTGCAGTTGCTCAGTTCCTTTATGATGAGCTCACGGGTATTCAGTGGGGCAAAATCGAAGATAAGAACGGCTGGATAGTTAAAGTTAAATAATTCCCATTTGCAACTCTCGTATGAGAGTTGCAAATTTTTTTATATTATGTTAAAATCCCAATAACATTACGTAAAAGGAGTCTTTCTGTGGACGATAAAAGATTTAAAGGCGAAAACGAAAATTCTTTTTCCATAAATGATGATTACGAGGAACTTTTAAAATCCGTTGATTCATATCTTGAAATTGAGGATGATTATATCGAACTTTCAAGTGGTAGGGACGATTTTGAAGACGTTTTCAGTAATTCCGAAGATATTTATATAAGCCGTCCCAAGAACACTACACCTTATGATGACGGTATTTATATTTCCCAAAGACAGAACAGGGATGTATATACGGATGTTTACTCATCTCATAATGTAAATCCACCC
>JAZNVE010000079.1:0-25775 GCA_045592665.1 Acutalibacteraceae bacterium | reverse complement strand
GTTTCGGCTCTTCGTATGCCCGACCCCATTGAGAGCGAAAGCACTACTGCAGAACTTGTTGAAAAATACGTAAGTATGGCAGCTGCATCAGGCGTTGAAAACGTTATAGTTCACACACAGAGCGAAGTAGCTTTCGATATTCTTGACGAAAAAATGACAGGTGCAATTAAACGCGCTCAGTCAGGTGACGTAAACATTTTATTTGAAACAACCGGATATCTTGCAAGAACCGAAAACGTAATCGGTGTTATAAATCACTTTGCTTCGGCGGCTATCGGTGTTTCTTGGAATGTAAGAGGAACATATTTTGATGCAGGTGAAACTGCAGAAACCACTATCAAAAACTTAGGTGCTTACATTAAATATGTACGCCTTGGTGATATGAAAGACGGCAAGACCGTTTTAATCGGCGAAGGCGATTTGGATGTTGAGAAGTTATTGAACGCTCTTTCTTCACTTAATTATGAAGGTTTCATATGTGCTGCGTGGAACGAGGAAATCAGCGACGCAGACATTGTTCTCACTCACTTCACAAACTACATATCCTCTTTAGGTCGTGCGAAAAAGGTTTATGACCACACACATTACAACCGTGATAAAACAGGTACATTCCCATGGAAAAAGTATGATGTTATTGATGCTACCTTCTCCGATGTACTTGATAAAATGGTGGAAAAATATCCCGACCAGTACGCTTTCAAATATCCTACACTCGACTACACAAGAACTTACGAGCAGTTCCGTCGTGACGTTGACGAATGTGCAGCGGCATTGATTTCTCTCGGTGTAAAAGCAGGTGACCATGTTGCAATATGGGCAACCAATGTACCTCAGTGGTTCATCACATTCTGGGCAACAACAAAAATCGGTGCAGTTCTCGTTACTGTTAACACCGCATATAAAATCCACGAAATAGAATACCTGCTCAAGCAGTCAGACACTCATACCCTTGTTATGATTGAGTACTGCAAGGATATCAACTACAAGGCAATTATTGAAGAACTTTGTCCCGAACTCAAAAACCTTAATCCCGGCTCTCCCTTGTACTCTAAGAACCTCCCCTTCCTTCGTAACGTTGTTACCGTAGGTTTTGAGATGGATGGTTGTCTTACTTGGGAACAGATGTTATCACGTTCTTCACTTGTTCCCAGAGAAGAGGTTCGCAGACGTTCTTCACTTGTAAAGCCCGATGATGTTTGTAATATGCAATATACTTCAGGTACAACAGGTTTCCCCAAGGGCGTTATGCTTACACACCGTAACATTATAAACAATGGTAAAACAATCGGTGACAGAATGGATTTATCCACTGCCGACCGTATGATGATTCAGGTTCCTATGTTCCACTGCTTCGGCATGGTGCTTTCAATGACCTCTACAATGACCCACGGCGGTACACTTTACCCCATACCCTATTTCTCACCAAAGTCATCACTGGCTTGTGTAAATGATGAACGTATTACCTGTTTCAATGGTGTTCCCACGATGTTTATTGCAATGTTCGGCCATCCTGATTTTGCTAAAACCGATTTTTCATATATGCGAACAGGAATTATGGCAGGTGCCAACTGCCCTGCAGACCTTATGCGCCGAGCATCCGTAGAAATGAATATGCGCGAAATTATTTCAGTTTACGGTCAGACCGAGGCTTCGCCCGGTTGCACAATGGGTGAAGTAAACGAAGATCTTGACCACCGTGTTGAAACTGTCGGCAGTGCATTCCCCGGTGTTGAATGTAAAATCATAGACCCCGAAACCGGTCTTGAGCTTCCCGACGGTCAAAGTGGTGAATTTGTTGCACGTGGCTTTAACATTATGAAGGGCTACTACAAAATGCCCGAAGCAACTGCTCAGGCAATTGACAGCGAAGGTTGGCTTCATTCCGGTGACATTTGTATGAGAACTCCTGACGGATACTACAAGGTTACAGGACGTCTTAAAGATATGATTATCCGTGGCGGTGAAAACCTTTATCCCCGTGAAATCGAAGAATTCTACCTTACCAACCCCAAAGTTCGTGACGTTCAGGTTGTTGGTGTTCCCGATGAACAGTACGGCGAAGAATGTTGCGCCTGGATTATTCTTCACAAGGGTGAAAATGCTGACGAAAAAGAAATGAAGGAATACGGCTACGCATCTATTGCAAAACACAAAGTTCCTAAATACTTCTTATTCGTAAACGAATTCCCAATGAATGCGGCAGGTAAGATTCTCAAATACAAAATGAGAGAAGAATCGCTCGACAGATACAATAACCAGAAATAAATTACATCAGTTATCAGAAGTCGGGTCATGTACTCGACTTCTGTACTTTTAAAGAAGGCCCTGAAAATGAATTACAAAGATTTTAAAATAATTGACTCCCATTGTCATATATTCCCGGATGTCATTGCTAAAAAAGCAACTGACAGCATCGACATTTTTTACGGTATAAGTGCATCGGGGAAAATAGACGGTTGTGCCTTTGTGGGCACTGCCGAAAATCTTATAAAACAATGCGACGAAATCGGGGTTGAGAAATGCCTTGTGACCTCCGTTGCAACCACACCCCACCACGCACAGAGCATTAATGCTTACATTTCAAGCGAAGTTGCACTGTACCCTGAACGATTTATAGGTTTCGGCTCACTCCACCCCGAAAGCGAAACTTTGGCAGAGGACGTTGAGCATCTTATCGAAACAGGTTTAAAGGGTGTTAAATTACACCCCGATATCCAGAATTTTAAAGTTGATGACCCGAAAGTCCTCAGAATATTTGAATTGTGCGAAAAAAATAATTTACCCGTACTTCTTCACACGGGCGATTGCCGTTTTGATAACTCAAACCCCAACCGAGTGACTACTATTCTTGAAAAATTCCCGAATCTTACCATTATAGGTGCACATTTTGGTGGTTGGTCGATATGGGAAAAAGCCACGGAAGAATTATCAGAATATAAAAACTTCTACGTGGATACCTGTTCTTCTTTTTACGCATTAGAAAAAGAAACGGCAAAAAAACTCATAAAAACTTACGGTGCTGACAGAGTTATTTTCGGAACGGACTTTCCTATGTGGAAGCAAAAAGAAGAATTAGAATACCTTTTCAGTTTAGGTTTATCCCGGGAAGAACTTGAGGATATTTTACATAATAATATTCTTAAAATATTATATAATCGGCCCGAAATCCCTAATTCCTCACTCAATAATTTGTGCTTGCAATAGCATAAATTATATGCTAAACTTGTAAACTGTGTGTTTAGTCTACATAGTATGTTAATATATATTCTCATTATCTGAGGTGTTACAAAATGATTTGCAACAATATTTTAGAGGCAATGGGCAACACGCCCGTTATTCGTCTTAACCGTATGGTTGACGAGGACTCTGCAGAAGTACTTGTTAAATTTGAGGGACTCAATGTTGGTGGCTCGATTAAAACAAGAACCGCTTACAATATGATTTTAAAAGCAGAAAAAGAGGGTAAAATCAACAAGGATACCATAATTGTTGAACCTACAAGCGGTAATCAGGGTATCGGTCTTGCACTTGTAGGCGCAGTAAAGGGCTATAAAACTGTTATCATTATGCCCGACTCAGTAAGTGAAGAACGCAGAAAACTCGTAAGGCACTACGGTGCAGAGGTTAAACTTGTACACGATGCGGGAAATATCGGTAAATGCATTGACGAATGTTTACAGTTAGCATTGAAAATGCAGGAAGAAAACGAAAATGTTTTCGTTCCCCAACAGTTTGAAAACCCCGCCAACCCCGAAATCCAACGTAAAAAAACCGCAACCGAAATCCTTGAACAGGTTGGTAAACCCATTGACGGTTTCTGTGCGGGTATAGGCACGGGCGGTACACTTACAGGTATCGGCGAGGTGCTTAAAGAGGCTAACCCCGATATTGAAATATGGGCGGTTGAGCCTGAGGATGCGGCTATTCTTTCGGGCGGTCTTATCGGCACACATATACAGATGGGAATCGGTGACGGTCTTATTCCCCCTATTCTTAACACATCAATTTACTCTGACATCTGCATTATCACCGATGACGAAGCTCTTAACACAGCTAAAGACCTTGCTTCAAAGGAAGGTATTCTTTGCGGTATTTCAAGCGGTACAAACGTTGCCGCCGCAATAAAACTCGCTAAAAAACTCGGCAAAGGAAAAACCGTTGTTGCGGTTCTTCCTGACACAGCAGAAAGATATTTCTCCACGCCCCTTTTTGATGAATAAATTTTTCCCGAAGTACAAATGTACTTCGTGATTTTTTTATTTTGATTCACTTATTTTTATATTTGCTCCGTCAATTTCGGTGTTTGCGGTTACTATATCGGTTATCTGTAAGGCGGCAGAATCATTAAGTTTTCCTTTTTCTACAATAATCTGTACCGACTTATCGTTTATTACCGCGGCACACTCCCCAGAAATCTTGGCACTTATTAACGTTTCGAGGTCGCTTTCGAGTTTTATTTGTTTTGACAAAGTTTCAATTGTTGCGGTTATTTTTTTCGCTTCCTCGCTACCCGACACTGCGGATTTCAAGGATTTATTAAGCTTATCAATAGTTTCATCGCGGGCTTTATCTCTGTTTAATTTTGATTCAGCAAAATAATCGTTTTTTTCCGCTTCAGCATTTACATACTGAGCTTCACCGAGATTCTGTACATATTCGCTTTCATCGGTATTTTTTATACCCTCTTTGCCGTTATTGGTATAATACCAATTCACAAAAACAGCCGCCCCCAGAGCCACCACCAATGTACCTAAAATAAGTTGACGCCTTTTTATAATAAGATTCACAAAATTCACTCCTTTTTATTTATCCGCACACATTTTCTCAACGGAAACCTGTGCGGTACTTATATTAAACAAAGCACACACCGTATCGGTTATGGCAGTTTTCACCATTATACTGCCCGCACCTTCGGCAAGTACAGCAACGCCCTTTACCGTTGGCTCATATACTTTTATTACAAGGCACTCCTCGTTATTTGAGCCTTTTTTTACAATTATATATTCTTCCGAAAGTTCATTCTCGGTTCCATTTTCATCTTTTTGACCCTTGGTGTCGTAACTTTTGGCATAAACATTTTCGTAGCAGGTGTCTACTGTAAGCATAACTTTTACATTCCCTGCACCGTCAATATCCGACAGTAATTTTTCAAGATTTTTCTCAGTGTTTTTAATGTATTCTTCTGCAGAAACACACGGTTCTTCAGGGGCTTGCTTTTCTCCCGCGGAGAATTCACTTAATAATAAACCAAATAAAACCACTACCGCTCCAATTATCATTACTATGGTTTTTTTAGGCATTTTCTTTTCCCGAATATTCTTTATAAACTCCTTCATTTTTCACCAACCTTTGTAACCGAACGGTATTCCTCGGGAATTGAATTCTGAATTCCAGTAAATTTCTCTGAAAACTCCTTCGGAATTTCTACCGTAACACTTTCAAGCCAAACGGTATTTGTTTCCTCTTCAACGGAAGTTGTTACATATATTTCATATTCACTGACTCCGAAATTTATGAGTATATCCCTTACTTCGCCGTAGACCTTTTTTTCAGTTAAATTTGCCGTATGCATTAAAGCATCATAAGTATTACTTTCGCCTATTTCCTCGTACCCCGAAAAATCGGGAATGGTGATTTCGCTTTTTAAAAGCGGTGCAAAGGATGTGGCAAGAATTACCCCCGTTACAATTATACGTAAAGTTTTACGGCTTTTTGCAGGTGCAAAATATTCTAAAAACCCACCTGCAAGAGCACAGACTATGTAGTTTAAAAACACGCTTTTTATCACTTCACTCATACCATCGTGCCCTTTACCGCTATTACTACACCTACGGAAACTATGAATATTGCCGCCACTATAACTATGGTTGCCACCAACAAAACTAAAGTATCCTTTAAAACACTCAGCATTGGTGCACCCTTACCCACACCAAAGGAATTACAAAGAATAATCCCTATATCCAAAGCCAGAATCCAAGCGAGAAGTTCGGCGAGTGTTGGTAAAACCGTCACAATTACGGTTATAATCCCGAAAATCCCCACTGTGTTTTTTATAATACTAAGGCTTGAAATCAAGGCGGAATAAGTTTCACTTACAGTACCGCCCACAACAGGAAGGCTTCTGCCGACCACGAAACGAATGCTTCTTGCAGTTACGGTATCTGTGCCGTCACTAAGGACACCCTTTATGGTAATTATCCCCGAAAAGACCGTTCCCACAAAACTCATAAAGAACACATAAATCTTCTTGAAGGTAGCACAAAAGCCCGAAGAAAAACCATAAAAATCAAAGCAGGACAAGAAACTAAGGCAACACATCACATTAACAACGGGTTGACAGAACTCAGTCAATAACCCCGAAAAAAGAGTATCGGAAAAAACCGTCATTGCAGAATACGTAAGCCCCGCACTTATATTACCCGAGGATGAAACTATTGCACAAAAAGCCCCTGCAAAGGTGGTTGTAAAAACACTGAGGGTTTCAAGCACCGAAAAAGCGGAGCTTACCATTCCCGCAATACTCACCGCACCATTAAGGGCTATAACGGAGCATCCCACAAGATTGACAGTCTGAGCCGAATCAAAAAATGAGGACATAAAAGACATAAGAATCAATACCCCGACTGTTATAAATAAAAATTTTAACGGGGCTTTTACGGAACGGGACAAAATATTAAAAAGTGCGGTAAACACCTTAGTGGGGCTTACGCTGAACAGACTTTCGAAACTAAGACTATCTATTCCTAACTCTTTAAGTATTCCGAGGGTTTCCTCATCCGTGGCTGAAATTATAGTATCCAAGTCAAATTCCTCATTATATTGGTCGATATTGGACTCCAATGCCTGTACCGTTACAGAACAAAAAGTAATAAATATTACCGTCAACAAAAAGGCGGAGATTATTTTTAATATTCTTTTCATTTTTCACCCTAAAAAAGACGTTGCCAAGGTAATTACCGCCTGAAACACAGGCAAGGCACAGGACACCGCCATAATTTTCACGCCTATTTCCACTACACCCGCTAAGGCATTTTCCCCGTTGTCGCGACATATATCCGCCGTCACCGCACCAATACTTAAAATACCGAAAACTTTAAGCATTATTTTTATACCCTGCTCACTTATACCCTCAATGGAAATCATTTCCTGCATTACGTTCATTAAATCCTTTGCCTGAGGAAGTACCGAAAGTAAAACTATTACGCCCAGGGCAATTTGCACTATCGTGGTATACACCGAGTCGGATTTTTTAATTACGCTTAAGAGTACAACCCCCGAAACGGCAATAATACCTATTTCTAAACCGCTCAAAACTGCATCACTGAACTCAGTTCATCCTTTAATTCATTTAACGCAGGTAAAAACATTGCAAGAACGATTATAAGACCCGCTATGGTTGTTAAAAGTGTGTATTCTTCTTTACCCGCTTTTTGCAACAACTGATTCATTACCGCTACAACAATGCCCACGGCAACCATTTTAAAAATAATCATTATATCCATAGCACTTCACCTCGCAGGTCACTATATAAACAAAATCACGATGCATAAAGCACCGAAAACACTGAGAGCCGTATTAATTTGTATTTTACTTTTTTCACTTTTTTTATGCTCGTTTAATATCTCGCCGAATTTTTCAATATACTCATCGCAAAGATTCAACTGCCCGTCCTTATCGGTAGTACCAAGATGATTAATAAAAGACTCAAAATAATCTCTGATTTTTTCGTCCTGTGTTTGGGTTAAATAAAAACTATCATCATTTGGTCTGATATACTTAAGATTCTCGTTTTTAACCCTCTGACCGAGAGTTTCAAAATCAGTTGCCCGATATTGAAGTTCAGTTCTCACAAAGCGAAGAAAACCCACTATTTCGTTGAGAATTGCAGTTTTTTGTTTTTGCTTGAAAGAATCCCCGAAACCAAAAAACAAAAATAAACCTGCCACACCTAAAACCAAAATAATTTTCAAAAATCCACAATTCCTTTCACTTTACAGGGTTCGCTTTTACCTTTTAAAATGACCGCTTTTTTAAAAACACCCGCATCAACAAGGCATTTTATATTGGGTCTTTTTAAAACTTCATCAACACACGAGCCGTGTGCGGTAGCAATAACCTCCACCCCCGTATTTACCGCGGACAAAAGGCTTTTCGCTTCGTCCTCTCCACCGATTTCGTCTAAAACGATAATATCGGGAGATAATGTTCTTACGGCAATTTCCGTACCTACCGCTTTGGGGTATAAGGCAAGTACATCCGTATGTTCACCCACGTCAAGACCGCAACCAAAAGAAAGTGACGCGATTTCATCACGTTCATCAATTACGGCACTTTTTAAAGGTGACGGGGAATTTTTACCCGAATAATGTCGGCACAAATCTCGCAAAAGGGTGGTTTTACCCGAAAGAGGTGTACCGATAATTAAAAACGAACGGCAATCCCCTATATTTTGGAGTATATTCTCACTGCAACCGTAAAATTCCCGTGCTACGCGGATATTGACACTATTGAACGATGAAACGGAGTAAACCGAGCCGTTTTTCATAACCGCCCTACCTGCAACACCCGCTTTGCAACCGCCACGTAAAGGAATATAACCTTTGGCTATCATATCCTGATATGTATGAAGTGACCGTCTTGAAAGGCAAAACACAATTTCCTGCAACTGTTTGTCATCGGTTTTCAAGACATTATCAAAACAGGTTAAAGTGGGTTTCCCCGAGGTGGTTAAATAATAAATTCCACCCGCACACGAAAGAGTTATAACTCCACCATTTCTGAATCGAATTTCTTTGACTTCGGTTGCAATGCTTTCAGGTATTCGGGACAAAATATTTTTATAATATTCGGGCAAAAGCCCTATGGCATTTAAATATTCCTTCATAGTTACCAATCCTTTCAAAAAATACTTATTTTCACTTGTCCTGAAATAGAACACAAAATATAAACAAAATGAAAATAAAACGCAAAATCATTGAAAGAAAATAACATATATGTTATTATTTACTATGTATTGGAATACACAAATTCGAAGGACGGCAATAAAATGAAAGACAAAATAAAAAACAATCCCCTATTTAAAAAAAGCTTTGGAATTCGCTACTGTCTGCTTGCTGCATTTTGTACCGCTGCAATTATGACCGTTGTATATTTCTGTTATGATTTAGCACCTTTCGGTGACGTTACAATACTCAGAATGGATCTTTATCATCAGTACGGTCCTCTCTTTGCAGAATTGTATGAGCGTATTACGGATTTTGACAGTTTACTGTATTCCTGGAACTCAGGTGGCGGAAGTTCGTTCTTAGGTAATCTTTACAACTACCTTTCTTCCCCCCTTGCAATAGTAATGCTTATATTCGGTCATAAGAATATGCCCGAGGCAATTGCCGCAATGATTTTCCTTAAAGCGGCTTTTGCATCTTTCACATTTTCTTATTACTTAACCAAAAAGAACAACGTTTTTTCACCTTTGGTTTCTGCATTCGGCGTACTTTACGCTTGTAGCGGTTATTTTATAGCCTACTACTGGAATGTAATGTGGTTGGATTCTTTCTACCTTTTCCCCTTGGTAATGTTGGGTATAGATTACCTTATAAACCAAAGAAAAATGAAATTATACGTTATAACCCTCGCTCTTACTATACTCACAAACTACTATATGGGTTATATGGTATGCATTTTCTCCGTCCTTTATTTCATATACTCCTACTTCTCACAAAACAATGCGTCCGACACTTATTTCGGAAGACTCGCAAAACGCGAAAAAGGTTTAAAAGGTTTCTTTACATGGGGCTACAATAATCTTCGTAACAACAAATTAGTTGACAGCGGTGCCCGTTTCGCTTTTGCTTCACTGAGCGCAGGTATGCTCGTTGCCTTTGCTCTTGTACCGATTTATTTCATTCTAAAAAGTTGCTCTGCAACCTCCGGTACATGGCCTCAGGAATTCAAAACCTATTTCTCAATATTTGATTTCCTCGCAAACCATCTGGCGTACCTTAACCCCACCATAAGAAGTAGCGGTACGGACGTTTTACCCAATGTTTACTGCGGTGTTATTACCGTAATGTTAGTACCCCTCTACCTTTTCTCAAAGAAAATTTCACTTAAGGAAAAGATTTTCAGCGTTGGTATTCTCGGTGTAATGTTCGCAAGCTGTTACACCAACTACCTTAACTACATCTGGCACGGATTCCATTTTCCCAACGATTTACCCTACCGTTTTTCATATATGTATTCCTTCCTTCTCCTCATTTTTGCTTTCAAGGCACTTATGAATATTAAGGAATACTCAACCCGCCAGATTATCGGTGTAGGTACGGCTACAATTTTCTTTGTAATTCTCGTACAGGAGATCGGCTCAAAGAATTTCAGTGAAATCGGTGTGTGGATTTGCGTTGCTTTTATAGGTATTTACTGCCTTGCTCTCGGCATTCTTAAAAATGACAAATATCCCGCCCTTGCAGCGGCGGCACTTGTGCTTTGCTCAGTATGTGCGGAATACACAGTTGCTAACACCAACAATTACAGTATGGACCAGACCAAAACCAATTTCGTGGGCGATTATGATAATTTCCGAGAAATAAAATCTCAGATTGATGAATACGAGGGTAACGATAATTACCGTATGGAGCTCACCTCTTTAAGGGCGAGAATGGACCCCTGTTGGTACAATTACAACGGCGTTTCAACATTCTCATCAATGGCTTACGAGAAGGTTTCAAATATGCAGTCCCACCTTGGTATGTTCAGTAACTATATTAACAGTTACACCTACCACAGACAGACACCCGTTTATAATGCATTCTTCGCTCTTGATTACATTGTAGATAACACTACCGGTTCAAAAACTCAAATGAACCCCGAGCTTTATAAGGAAATTGCAACGGTTGATAAATATACAGCTTACGAAAACCGTTATCAACTGCCCATCGCCTTCCGTGTAAATCCCGATATAATTCAGTGGTCACACGACAATGTTAACCCATTTGAAGTACAAAGCTCACTTTTCGGCTCTGCAACGGGTATACACACGGTTTACAACGATATGGAAATGACCGCTGTTTCAGGCAACGGAGTTGAGTGCAATGACCTTACCTTCAGCGATTCGGGCTACTACCCGTACACAGTAACAGAATCATCTGCTGCCTCAGTTTCATTTGAACTTACAGTTAAAGAAAGCGGTAACGGATACATCTACCTCAAATCCAGCAATAATGATATCAGCGCAATTACAGTTTCACTACCTGACGGCACAGCTGTTTCACAGAATATTGACACCAAGCCCCACATTCTTGACTTAGGATATCTTAAAGCAGGTGAAACTGTGCAGATTTATGCACCCTTTACCGAAGCGAAGGAGGGTTATATGTATCTTTTCGGTGTAACCCTTGACCTCCCGGAATTCGAAAAGGGTTACACGCAACTAAAAAAAGATTCTCTTAATGTAACCGAATTTGATGATACCGTTATAAAAGGTAGAATAAATGCTTCGCAAAACGGCGTGCTTTACACATCAATAAACTACGACAAGGGCTGGTCGGTTTATATTGACGGTGAAAAAGTTTCTGAAGAAGATATTTATGACATCGGTGACAACGCTCTTTTGGGTGTGGCTATAACCAAGGGCGAACACTCCGTAACCTTCAAATACACTCCTCGCGGACTTTATGTAGGTATCGCAGTTTCAGTTATCACATTAATTCTTCTTGTAATTCTTTGCTTCGTTACAAAATCAAGGGTATTTAAATTTAATCCTCCCCTTTACGTTGAGGAGGAAACAACAATTGAGCCTGTTGATATTATTGAAATTGTTGACGAAACGGATAATGAGGACTTAACCCCAAACCCAACAGATGAAAACCAATAATTGAGGGGATTATATGTTTGCTAAAATAAAAAGCATAGGTCTTATGGGACTTGAAAGCTATATGGTAGATGTTGAGCTTAATATTTCAGGAGGAAAACACGCCCTTGAGGTTGTGGGACTTCCTGACACCGCAGTAAGCGAAGCCCGCGACAGAGTAATTGCCGCCATTCACAACTCCGGCTTTGAAATGCACCTAACATCCCACTACACCTTTAACCTTGCCCCTGCTGACCGCAAAAAAGAGGGCTCCCTTTATGATTTGCCTATGGCGGTTGCGGTACTTTCCGCTACAAGGCAGATTAACGGCAACTACAAAGAAGCGGTTTTCATTGGTGAACTTTCTCTTTCGGGTGATATAAAACCCGTAAAGGGTGTTTTGCCAATGGTAATGGCGGCTAAGGATGCGGGAATTAAAGATATTTATATTCCCCTTGAAAACGGGGACGAAGCATCCGTAATTGATGGCATAAATATTTATGCCGTTAAAAATCTCAAAGCGCTTGTTGACCATATAAATGATTTCGAAAAATTAAAGCCTATTGAATTAAAGCCTTTTAAACATTACGAAATTCCTGATTATTTACCCGACTTCAAAGATGTAAAGGGTCAGTTTGAAGTGAAGCGTGCCCTTGAGGTTGCCGCCGCAGGTGGTCATAACGTAATGATGATAGGGCCTCCCGGCTCGGGTAAAAGTATGCTTGCTAAACGCATACCTACAATTCTTCCCGATATAACTGTTGACGAGGCTCTCGAAACCACAAAAATATACTCCCTTGCAGGTGCACTTACCAAGGACAAGCCCATAATAAATTATCGACCATTCAGATCACCCCACCATACAGTTTCACCCGTGGGGCTTTCGGGTGGCGGTACAATTCCTAAACCCGGTGAAATATCCCTTGCACATAACGGAGTCTTATTCCTTGATGAACTCCCCGAGTTTTCACGCAACACCATGGAAGTTTTAAGGCAACCTATGGAAAACGGCACAATTACCATTTCACGCGCCTCCTGTGCACTCACCTACCCTTGCTCGGTAATGCTCATTTGTGCTATGAATCCCTGCCCTTGCGGATACTTCGGTCATCCTACAAGAACTTGCTCTTGTCCCAACGGTGCTCCCGCAAGATATTTATCAAAAGTATCGGGTCCGCTACTTGACAGACTCGATATACATATTGAAGTTCCGCCCGTTGATTACAATCAGCTTTCCGACTCAGAATCGGGCGAACCCTCTGCATCAATTCGTGAAAGAGTAAATGCTGCACGAAAAATACAGTTAGAGCGTTTTGAAGGTACAGGGGTATCCTGCAATGCAAAGATGACATCGGCGCTTACAAGAAAATACTGTGTACTCACTCAGGATGCGGCTAAAATTCTTGAAGCCTCCTTCGAAAAGCTCGGTTTATCGGCGCGTGCTTATGACAAAATTCTAAAAATTGCAAGAACAATCGCAGATTTGGATAATTCAACCGACATTCAGACCAAACACATTCTTGAGGCTATACAGTACAGAGCCCTTGACAGAAAATTTTGGAAGGCGTAACCAATGCAAAAGCTATTGAAAAAACTGACGTACACTCAAATTATTGTTTTAAGTTTTTTACTTGTAATTCTTATCGGCGGTTTTCTTTTGTGTCTGCCCGTAGCAACAGCCGACGGCACAGCCACGAAGCCCGTTGATGCCTTTTTTACCGCAACAAGCGCAACGTGTGTTACGGGACTTATTGTCGTTGACACCTTTACTCACTGGTCTCTTTTCGGACAAATTGTAATTCTTTGCCTTATACAGACCGGTGGTTTAGGCTTCCTTATGTATATATCTATGTTTTCAGTTTTCCTGAAAAGAAAAATCGGCGTATACGAACGCCGACTGTTGATGCAAGCCGAAGGAAACCTAAAGCTCAGCGGTGCTGTTTCATCCTTAAAAAGAATTGTTTTCGGTACGTTTATGTTCGAAGGCATAGGTGCCCTTATCCTCGCCACAAGATTCTGCCCGAAAATGGGTCTCGGAGAAGGTATTTATAACGCGATATTTCACTCCGTATCCGCCTTTTGCAACGCAGGATTTGACATTATGGGTAAATACAAACAATTCTCCTCATTAACCACCTTTGCCGAAGATAACATTGTTATTTCAACCATTATGGCGCTCATATTAATCGGCGGTATCGGTTTTCTTGTGTGGAGCGATGTTCTCACCTACAAATTCAAGTTTAAAAAATTCAGCCTGCACTCAAAGCTTGCTCTATCAACCTCGGCAACACTTCTTTTAGGCTCGGGTATTTTGTTTTTTGCATTGGAGTATAACGGTGTATTAAAGGACTTTTCATTATTTGATAAAATCACAAATGCCGCTTTTCTTTCCGTTGCACCGAGAACCGCTGGCTTCAACACCGTGGACCTTGCATCCTTAAAACCCGGAAGCGAAGTAATAACCGATTTACTTATGCTTATAGGCGGAAGCCCCGGCTCAACCGCAGGCGGTCTTAAAACAACTACCTTTGCGGTGTTGATTCTTTCAACAATTGCCGCCGCCCGTCACGATACTCACCCACAGATTTTTAAACGCAGACTTCCCGATGATGCTTTAAGTCAGGCAACGGCTATTTTTACAATTTATGTGCTTGTTTCCCTTGTTGCCATTGTAATTATCTGCACAATTGAAAAATGTGATATCCCCACAGCAGCTTTTGAAATAATCTCTGCAATAGGCACCGTTGGTGCCACAAAGGGACTCACACCCACTCTTAAGATTATTTCAAAATTCATCATAATGGGACTTATGTTCGGAGGTCGTGTAGGAGGATTATCTCTGGTTTTATCCCTTGCTGAAAAGCGCGAAAACATCCCCCTTGACAGACCCTCAGAAAAAATATTGATTGGTTAGGTGTATATTATGAAATCTTTTCTTATTATCGGTGCAGGACGATTTGGCAAGCATCTTGCAAAGAAGCTTATTGATTTAGGTAACGATGTTGTTGCAGTTGACAAGGATGCAGAAAAAATAGAGCAGCTTAACACTTTACTCACAGATTCATTCGTTGGTGATTGCCGTAACGAGGCAGTTCTCAGAGCTTTGGGTGTAAATAATTTTGATGTATGCTTCGTATGCACCGCTGAAGATTTTCAGTCATCTCTCGAAATAACATCTATGCTCAAGGAATTAAATGCAAACTTTGTGGTTTCTACTGCAAAAAGAGACCGCCAAGCAGATTTGCTGAAAAAAATCGGCGCAGATGATGTTATTTACCCCGAAAAGCAAATTGCCGAAAAAACAGGTATTCGCTACAATGCTAAAAATATTGTGGATTTAATTCAGATTTCAGATGAATACGCAATTTATGAAATTCCAGTTCCTCAATCCTGGGTAAACAAAACCATTGTGGATGTGAACGTACGCAAAAACCACAAGGTAAATATTATAGCAATAAAAAATAATGATAATATAAATGCCGCACCCGGTGCAGATTATACATTCAAGCCCAATGACCACATAATGATTATCGGCAAACAATCCGATGTTTTAAAGCTCACAGAAAAGAATTAAACAGCGGGGCTGTAAAAAACTTGTGTTTTTTACAGCCCCATTATTTATTACTGTGGAAGGTCTCTTCGCCTATTCTTCGTATTGTAACATTAACACTAATACTTGTTACACAGTTTCTGAATACATTATCCCAGTTGTTTTTTAATTTTTCATATTCTTTATTATCATAAAGGTACAACCGTCTGCCGTATCTTACTGCGTCACCGCCGTGTTCACTTTGAAGTGTAATTATTGTATTTTCCGCAGTCCGGGCAATTGCTTCACCCGCGGCACCCTTGATTTTTTCCATAAAATCATCATCGGTACTAAAGAAGTCAGCTCCACCCACCTCTTCAAGGTCACACACAACATCAATATTCAATTTATAGTGTAATCTTCCGTTTTCCTTAAGAATTTTATAATGAGTTTTGCCTTTCACCAGTACAAATGTTGCTTTTTGTCCGTTGGGTAAATCGGCACTTATAAAACCCTCGCGTATATTATTATCGAGAAAAGCGAGCCCCTTAGCATCCTCCGAGGAAAGATACATACAAAAGCTTTCATCCTTATCAAAAAGTGCACATCCGTCCAAAGAAAAATCCTGATTTTCTCCGTTTTTCTGAACACTTACCGCAGGAACACACAAAAACGTAGTATCATCCTTCATTGTATTTACCGCGTCAATAATACGTACCCTGGGTACAAGGGATTGCTCATAGCTTGACTCCAACATTTTTTCTAAAATTTTGCTTTTGACCGTATCATTTAGTAGCTTAGCCCTTATAACCTCCTCGGCTTTACCGCCCTTTGCCACACAAAGAAGCTGTGAGTCTCTTGAATCGTAATTGCGCTCAAAAAAATCAAGCACATCACCCATATTTCTTTGTGCGGTAGTTTCGCCCAATATTATCACCCTATTTTGTGCGTAAAACGGTTCATTTCCGCTTTTTGTTGTTAGCTTCATTAATGCTGCCCCGACAGATTCACCTGTGGCATTATATATTTTGGTTTTATTTTCTGATGATGAATCTCCGCTCGGCGAACCGCTTTGCTCATTATTGAGTATTTCAACGGTGACTTTATATCCACTATTGGTAACATCAATACCGATTCCCTGAATTATCATTAAATCCGATAATTCTGTTCCTGCTTTTTCGCAGGAAGAAAAACTGCCCAAGGCTATGAAGCACAGAAGAATCATGCTAATTGTTCGGGATATTTTCATCATAGGGTTTCACCTTTTTAAAATATATAATCAAAGCTATGGGCAGGATTAACACGGGTACAACATAAAGCCCGATAACCAACGGAACATACGACATAAAATTAAAGCGTTCTAAATCCGCCGAAATAAAACCGAGCAAAATACTTACTATCAGAATACAGACTCCACAAATGAGTTTTCGGGATATTTTAGGTAAAATGAATTTAATGCAACTTACCACACCTAAGAAATAAAGGCTAACCTTTTCCACAATACACAATACCCAAATTGCGGTTTCAAGGGCATCCATTCTCTCTAATAACCCAAACTCCGCAAGGGTCACTGCGGTATAAGTCGGGAAAAGTTGAGTATCCGCAAAAGCACCGAGTGTGCCAATAGTGAAAAATAATATAAAAATAAAGGTAACTCCGCTTAAAACGGTCCACAGAATATAAGTTCCGGCTATTTTGCCTTTAATTTGGGGCAGAAACAGCATAATTATACCGATTTCCGCACCCTGTAAAGCAAAATACAAACTGTCATAAAAAAATCTGCCGACACCCTTTTCCATAAGGGGTGTAAAATTCAGTAAATCCACATCTTTCCAAAGGGACACCATTACAAAGCCGGTTGCACCCACAACTATTACAGTAAAAATTACTGCCGCTCTCGACAAAGAACCCAACCCTAAAAGAGATAAAAGACCACAAATAATTACCAACGCAACTATAAAAATAGTCATATCCGTACCGGGGAAAAGTTCGGAACTTGCAAATAAATCGAATCTCGCCAAAGCCCTTAGTATAGCAACAAAGTAAACAAGAGCGTAAACAGCCGCGATTATTTTAAAAAATATTTTCTTGTCATCCACAACTAATCCTGTTTCGGTCTTTTCTTTTACGGTTTTAAACACCAGAAATGTGGGTATTGCAAAAACTATACTGATAAAAATAAACACAATCGGGCGTAAAAGTGAATCGGTCTGAGAAATACTTATACCTCTCGAGGATATATACATAAAAATACTGCTCAACATGGAAAGATACAGTACCGAAAAGAACTGTGGTGCACTGACACGTGATTTAGTCATAATTAATCCTTTATTTCCTTACAGAATTTATATCGAATATATTTTTACCTAATTTTTCCATACTTATTCTGACAATTGAATCTCTCAACAATGTTTTTTCAAAGGGTGTAATGGGTGATAAAAATGGCACGGCATAATCCGTCATAGATGCAAGACTTATAACAAGAGCCGCCGCACCAATCATAATTCCGTATAGCCCCGTAGCACCTCCTATTAAAATAAAAACAATTCTCAGTACGGAGATGGGTTGATATAAATGGGATGAAACCAAAGAGCAAATTGCCGTTAATGCTACAACAATAAGCATAGGCGCACCGATAAGACCCGCTGTAACCGCCGCATCACCTATAACAAGTGCCCCCACTATACTTACTGCGTGACCTATGGACTTCGGCATACGTAGTCCCGCTTCCCTTACAATTTCGTAAACAAAATGGATTATAAGAGCCTCTAAAGTTAAAGTAAAAAGTGTATTACTCTCCATAACAACTATGTTATACAGCATATCGTCGGGTAACATTTCCTGATGAAAGAGACCTACCGCCACAAAAACCCCCGGCAAGAAAACGCTTATTAAAAATGAAAGGAATCTTATTGTACGCATAAATGTTGCGTAAAAAGGGCGGTTTACGTAATCGTCAAGGGTTTGAAAATTCTCTATAAAAAGTCTTGGGAGAATAAGGGCAAATGGTGTGCCGTCAATTAATATACCGATTTTGCCCTCGCAGATTTTCGCACTGAAGGTATCGGGTCGCTCGGTCTCACCTACCATTGTAAAAAACGAAAGTCTTTTTGTATCAAGGGCTTTACGAAGATAACCCGCCCCTAACAACGTATCCATATTAATATTATTTAAACGCTCACGCACACTATCAAGTACATCTTCATCCACTCTGCCCTTCATATAGCAAAGTAATATTCGCGTTTTACTCTGAGCCCCGATTTCTTTCATTTCGATGGTGAAATTGGGTGTGCAAAGGCGTTTTCTTATAAGTGTAAGATTAGTTTTTATATTCTCTGTAAAACCCTCTCGCGAGCCGAATTCCTGAACATCGGTATCAGGCTCATTAATCGCTCTTTCAGGAATTTGTTGCACGCCAAATATAACACATTGGGAAGAGCCCTCTACAAATATCAGTAGGGTTCCCCTTAAAAGCATATCAACCGCCAAATCAAGACTTTTTTCTTTTTTTTGTTCTGTTCCGCATATAATGTTATCGCAAATAAATTCAAGCGCTTCATCCTCGGGCAAGTCACCTTTATAACTCAGTAGCGGACGAATGGCATTGTCGGCTATTTTTTGAGAATTACAAAGACCGTCGCAGTTGGCAAAGACCACGCATTTACCCGCACAATAGCCTTTTTTCACAACAATATCAAAGCTACCCTTAAAAGCCTCTTTAATAAGTCTGCCGTTTTCCACGGCATTCTTGCGCACATCACCGAATTCGAATTCACTTACGGTATCGACATTTATAAAAATATTTTTGTTTTCTTTCATATAATCACCTATTCATTTTTGTTTTTTCCTTTTTGGGAAGTAATATTCAATAATATTTCGGTTAAAACAAAAATGGTGAATAAAATGATTTCAGTTGTTATAAGAACTTTTATTATATACTGCGTTGTTACCTTTCTGATGAGAGCAATGGGTAAACGTCAATTAGGCGAATTACAACCGGGTGAACTTGTTATTACCCTATTAGTATCGGAAATTGCAACAACCCCCGTCGTGGATAACACATTACCTCTTTTAAATAGCCTTATCCCCCTTATGCTCCTTGCAGGATTTGAAATAATAACTTCCGTCATAGAAATGAAAAGCGTTCGTTTCAGATATCTTGTTGACGGTAAACCCGTTACGGTTATACGTAACGGCGAATTAGACCAGAAAAAGCTAAAAAAACTGCGTTTTACAATAAACGATATTCTTGCCGCTTTGCGCCAAAAGGATATTTTTGATATTAAAGATGTAGAATACGGTATTGTGGAAACCAACGGAACATTTTCAGTGCTTTTAAAACCCGAAAAGAGAAATTCTACTCCAAAAAATTATGATACACCCGAAAAAGATACGGGTATGCCCTGCCCCGTAATTATTGACGGTAAGATTATTGAAACTAATTTTCCCGACTGCCTTGTGACTTTGGACGAAATAAATTCGAAATTAAATCACGAAAAACTTGAGCAGAAAAATATTCTGCTTATGACCGTGGATAAAGGCAAAAACTACTGTATTATTATGAAGAAGGAATGTTAATGAAAAGATTGATTTTAGCAATATCTTTGATTGTAGTAACAATCATAATAAGTCTTGCATCCCTCAGTATATTAAGTAACACCAACAAAAGAATGTTACAACGATTAGACGATATTATAGAATACACGCAGATGAACGATTACAACGCTTTAAACAGTATCGTAAAAGAAACCAACGAGCAATGGGAAAAAGAAAAGCCCCTACTTAATGTTTTAATAGGTCAAAAAGAAACTAACGAAATAACGGATGATTTGCAAATGATTGAGCATTTTGCACGTGAAGGAAACAAAGAATCCGTGCTCTTGTATGTTTACGAGTGCAAAACCACTTTAGAAAGAATAAAGTCCACAAACGAACCTTCTTTAAGTACGATACTCTAAATAATCACATTATCAATCAGTCTGAATATGATATACCGAGAGGACTGATTATAAATGACTGATAAAACAATTCTAATTCTCGGCGGTGACAACCGTTCACTTTACTTAGGTGAATATCTTGAAAAACAACATTACCGCGTTTGCTACTATGCTTTTAATCAGGCAGACTGCTACGAAAACCTTACGGATGCCGTAAATGATGCCGATTTCATAATACTTCCCCTGCCCCTTACCCGTGACCGAGTGACACTTAACGCCTCACTTTACGACGGCACCGTTACCCTCAGTGACATTTACTCTCTTTCAGTTTCAGGCAAAATGTTTTTTGGGGGTCAGATACCCCAAAGTTTTTGTGAGGAAATAGATGCACGTGGTGGCGAATGGTGTGACTATATATTGCTCGACGAACTGGCAATTTATAACGCAATTCCTACGGCGGAGGGTGTTGTGAAAGTGCTTACGGAGGAATTGCCCATTACCATTCACGGTATGAAATGTGCCGTAACAGGCTACGGCAGAGTCGGTAAAGTTCTCGCACAGACCCTTAAGTCCTTGGGTGCTGATGTTACGGTTTTCGCCCGTAAACAAAAGGATTTTGCAGATGCTTTTACCAAAGGCATCACCCCTAAGGAGTTCAAAGAACTTTCATCGGAGTATCAGGACTTTGATGCACTCATAAACACCGTCCCACAAAGGGTTTTGGGTGAAAAAGAACTTGACAATATTAACCCCGAGTGCGTTTTAATAGAAATTGCCTCCGCACCTTTCGGTATGGATTTTCAAGCCGCTAAAGAGAGGGCTTTCAACGTAATAAAAGCAGGTTCGCTACCCGGTAAAGTTGCCCCTAAATCTGCCGGTGAAATAATCGGTCGCTCAATACTGCCAATAATTAGAGCGAGGGGGTCAACAGATTGAAAACAATCGGCTTTGCTGTATGCGGTTCATTCTGTACATTTAAAACCGTTTTTGAAGAAGTAAAAAGACTTAAGAAACTTGAATACAATATCATTCCCATAATGTCCGAAAACTCATATACCCTTGATACACGTTTCGGAGATGCGGCATACTGGCGTTCATATTTTAAAGAGATAACCGGTAACGAGGTTATCCACACCATTCCTAAAGCAGAACCCATTGGACCTAAAAAGCTTCTTGATGCACTAATTATTGCCCCCTGTACGGGCAACACCTTAGCAAAACTTGCCTGGGGCATTACGGACACTTGTGTAACTCTTGCGGCAAAGGCACATTTACGTAACAACCGACCGCTTATAATTGCACCCTCCACCAACGATGCTCTGGCTAACGCCGCCAAAAATATCGGGGCATTACTCAACTATAAAAATATTTATTTTGTTCCCTACGGTCAGGACTCTTACTCGGGAAAACCAAACTCAATGGTAGCTAATTTTTCGCTTATTCCCGATACTCTCGACTGTGCTTTTAAGGGAAATCAACTCCAACCCTTGATTTTATCGCCGCAATAATGCGGCTTACATAGAATATTTTGATTTTGTATCCATATAATAAAGGTAAAAAAAAAGTAAAAAACTATTTACAAAAATAAATTATTAATATATAATTAATTTTAATAAAAGGGAGTAACTCGTGCCAAGCGGTGCGGTATCGTTCGTCATTACGGCAGTAGCCCGACGGTACCTTAAAGAGTGAGACTTTTACCGCACATACCGGTAAAGGTCTTTTATTTTTTACTCTCTTCAAAAAAGAAAGGAAATGGATGCAAATGAAGCACTATCTCGAATCTGCAGAAGCCGTTTTTACGGAAGTTAACTCTTCTGAAGCAGGTCTTACCGCCGCGGAAGCTGCCGCAAGACTTGAAAAAAACGGTAAAAACAAACTTGCAGAAGCAAATAAGGATTCTACTCTTAAAAAGTTCTTCGACCAGATGAAGGACCCTATGATTATTATCCTTCTTGTTGCCGCAGTTATCTCTGCAGTCACAGAAATCATTGAAGCAGGTAAATTTGTACCCCCCACAGACTCAATTATCATTCTCGTTGTTGTTCTTATTAATGCCCTTTTAGGTGTTATTCAGGAAAACAAAGCGGAAAAAGCCGTTGAGGCTCTTCAGAAAATGTCTGCGGCTACAACTAAGACTCTTCGCGACGGTAAAATTGAAAACATCAAGAGTGAAGACCTTGTTGTTGGTGACGTTATTCTTCTTGATGCGGGTGATGCTATCCCCGCTGACTGCCGTATTTTTGAATGCGCAAGTATGAAGATTGAAGAAGCCGCCCTTACAGGTGAAAGTGTTCCCGTTACAAAGCTTGTTAACGCACTTTTAGGCAAGGATGAAAATGAAATTCCTCTTGGTGACCGTAAGAATATGGCTTATATGGGTTCAACCCTCGTTTACGGCCGTGGTAAAGCCGTTGTAGTTGCAACAGGTATGGATACGGAAATGGGTAAAATCGCCACCGCTATCTCTACCGCAGAGGAAAACAAAACTCCCCTTGAAATCAAACTCGAACAGCTTTCAAAAATCCTTACAAAGCTCGTTCTCGGTGTTTGTGCAGTTATTTTCATTTATAACATTATTGCTCACTTTATCGGCAACGGTACTACCGCTGAGCTTCCCCACGTTGCCCTTGATGCTTTCATCACTGCTATTGCTCTCGCAGTTGCGGCTATCCCCGAGGGTCTTGTTGCGGTTATGACCATCGTTCTTTCAATTGGTGTTACCAATATGTCTAAAAAGAACGCTATTATCCGTAAGATGAACGCCGTTGAAACGCTTGGTTGTACACAGATTATCTGTTCCGATAAAACAGGTACACTTACCCAGAACGTAATGACAGTTGTTGACCATTACGCAGAGGACGAAAATTTCCTCGCAACGGCTATGGCTCTTTGCACTAACGCAGAGGTTGAAGCAGACGGCAAGAGCACAGGCGAACCCGACGAGGTTGCCCTCATTAACTACGCCGCAACACTCGGTCTTAAAAAAGCAGACCTTGTTGCCGCTAACCCCAGAGCCGGTGAAGTTCCCTTTGACTCAGGCAGAAAGATGATGTCAACCGTTCACAGTGTTGACGGTAAATTCGTTCAGTACACCAAGGGTGCTCCCGATGAAATTCTCAAAAAATGTACTAAGGCTTACGTTAACGGTGAAGTTGTTGATATGAACGACGAAATCCGTCAGAAAGCCGCAGAAGAAAACACAAGAATGGGTAACAAAGCCCTTCGTGTATTCGCAGTTGCTTTCAAGGAATATACTTCTGCTCCCGAAGTTTACGATTCCGCTTCACTTGAATATGATATGATTTTCATCGGTCTTACAGGTATGATTGACCCTGTTCGTCCCGAGGTTAAGGATGCTATCGTTGAATGTCGCGGTGCAGGTATCACACCTATTATGATTACAGGTGACCACATCAACACCGCTAAGGCTATTGCACGTGAGCTCGGTATTCTCACCGATGATTCACAGGCTATGATGGGCGCGGACATTGACAAATACTCAGACGAAGAATTTGAAAAAATCGTTGAAAACGTATTTGTTTACGCACGTGTTCAACCCGAGCATAAAACAAGAATCGTTAACGCTTGGAAGGCCAAAGGCTATGTTACCGCTATGACAGGTGATGGTGTTAACGACGCTCCCTCTATCAAGAGTGCCGATATCGGTGTTGGTATGGGTATTACAGGTACCGACGTTACAAAGAACGTTGCCGATATGGTTCTTACAGACGATAACTTCGCTACTATCGTTTCCGCAGTTGGGGAAGGCAGAAGAATTTACGACAATATCCGTAAGGCTATTCAGTTCCTTCTCGGTTCAAACCTTTCAGAGGTTGTATCTATTTTCTTCTCAGCAATTATGAACTTTACAATCCTTGAGGCACCCCACCTTCTTTTCATTAACCTTGTTACAGACAGTATTCCTGCTCTCGCACTCGGTCTTGAAAAACCCGAATCCGACATTATGAGAAGAAAACCGAGAAGCAAAAATGACGGTATCTTCGCAGGTGGTTTAGGTGTTGACTGTGCATATCAGGGTATCCTCGTAAGTATTCTTACTGTTATTGCTTTCTACATCGGTGAATATCTCCAGTGTATTGAAACAGGTACAGCGTTCGCTTTCAGAAACATTGCCGACAGTAGCGAAGGTATGACAATGGCTTTCTTCACAATGGCTATGTGTGAAATCTTCCATTCATTCAATATGCGTTCACAGCGTGGCTCAGCCGTTGCTATGGTATTCAAAGGACATCATAATATTGCCCTTTACGGTGCTATGATTGGTTCATTCCTCCTTACCACTGCGGTTGTTGAAATTGATTTCCTTTCAAATCTTTTCGGTTTCGCACACCTTGACCTTAAAGCATATGCTATTTCTCTCGGTCTTGCATTCCTCATCATTCCTATTGTTGAAATCATTAAGCTCTTCCAGAGAAAGTTCGGTAAGAAACATAACTAAACAAATCAAAAAAGCCGATGAGAAATCATCGGCTTTTTTATTGACTAATTTACAAAATATGGTATTATATTTGTATACTAAATAAGGAGTGATTATAATGTCAAGTTCATTAATCTCCGGCTTAGGGGCGATACTTATGGCTTTCTTTACTTTATTGTCATCTATATTCGGTATTGCTCAAAGCAAACCCGACACATCAGTTATTCAGGGCTTTGAGCCTAAGGAGGAAAGCGTTATGCGAATTATGTCATTTAACATCCGTTGTGCCAATGTTGGCAAGGACACATGGGAAGACCGTATCGGTATTGTTTCACAGACAATGCTCGAAAGTGAAGCGGATTCCATCGGTGTTCAGGAGGCTACTCCCCAATGGATGGCAACCCTCAAAGAAACCGTTGGCGAAAAATACGCTTATGTTGGCGTTGGTCGTGACGACGGCGACAACGAAGGCGAATACTCCGCAGTATTTTATTTAAAAGATAAATATACTGAAGTTGACAGCGGTACCTTCTGGCTTTCCGAAACACCCGATAAGGTTTCATTCGGTTGGGATGCGGCTTGTAGACGTGTTTGCACATGGGTTGTATTGGAAAACAAAGAAACAGGCGAAAAATACGTGCACCTTAACAGTCACTTTGACCATATAGGTATTACCGCAAGAAAAAACAGCGTTGACCTTATTCTTGATAAAGCGAGTCAATACTCGGATTTACCCGTTGTTTTCACCGCGGATATGAACGTAAAACAAGGTAGCGACAACTACAATCAGTTTGTTGAATCCGGTGTTCTTAAAGATACAAAGAAGCTTGCTCCTGATACAATGGACTACTGCACATATCACGACACAAAGCCCGAGAATCACAAAGACGATGTTATTGACTATGTTATGATTAACGATAACTTTAAAGCAGTTTCATATAAGGTTGTTACAGAAGGTATTGAGGGACGCTTCGTTTCCGACCACTACCCTGTATATGCTGATATTGTTATGAAATAATA
>JAZNVE010000078.1:0-2970 GCA_045592665.1 Acutalibacteraceae bacterium | reverse complement strand
CGCGCCGGTAGCTCAGTTGGATAGAGTGTCTGGCTACGAACCAGAAGGTCAGGGGTTCGAGTCCCTTCCGGCGCGCCATAAGAAACAGTACAACATCAGTTGTGCTGTTTTTTATTTTGTAATGAAAAGAATCAACGGGACTCGAACCGCCTCGGCGAAGCCGAACATAATCGGGTGTTCGCGTAGCGAACGATGGGCAGAGCCCATCGAGTCCCTTCCGGCGCGCCAAAATGAAGTAATCACTTCGGTGATTGCTTTATTATTTGCTTTGTGTCAAAACATTAATTATACAGTTAATTGTATTATTTTGTTATGTTGTTTTCAAAAGCACTATATGTTATAATATTAAAAAATGAAATCGGGAGAGTATGTATATGAGATGTACATATTGCGGAAATGAAAGAATCGAAATTGGTATTGCTTGGGGCAAGAGTGACGAAAGCGGTAATGTAGGTCTGAAATACGATAACGGATCGGGTTTTTTCAGCATTACAGGTGTTGCCCAGGTGTATTCGGATATGTGTTTGAATTGCAAGTCCATTCTCAGAACATATATAAAAGAGGATACAAATAAAAATTGGAATCACAATCCCGGAAGCCTCGGTTCAAAATGAAGCTGAGCCGAAATAAAAATAGAATTTTTTAGTATATAAAAATACCCTTAAACTGTTTTTTACAGCTTAAGGGTTTGTTATTTATTCGTATTTTGAGCCACAATTATGGCAGAAAAGGGCGGTGTCCGGCAATTGGGTACCGCAATTCCGACACACTTTTGCATCTGCCTTCTCGGGTAATGCAGGTACTTCTTCTACGATTCCGTTCATATGATCTAAAACCGTTTGGTATTGTTCGGATTCAAGCCAGTTTCTTGCCTCGGATGCCCTTACGGAGAGAAGGGGATGAGTCTGGTTACTAATGACACAGAACTCTATAAGCTTATTGAGTTTTGAACTGTTGCGTAAATCCTGATAGTCGTCTGCCTGTGCAATAAACAGTTCTCTGTCGATTTCGTCGCCTATGTGGGATGTGCCACCTGCAAGACGCATCATTGTCTGCACAACAGGTTCTGATTTACCGCAACAAATTACTGCTGCACGGTCCGCGCTGAACTCACTGCAACGCATCCAATAATAAAAGGCAAGTTTCAATGAAGTTGCAACTGCAGCGGTTATAAGTGAGCCTGAGCCTAAAAGCTCAAGACCGCCGTTTAATATTACCTGACCCATAGTGTGGTAAAGAACGTGTTGGCAGGCTATATGACCGCATTCGTGAGCCAATACCGCATATATTTCTTCGTCGGTAAGGCATTCAAGTAAGCCCGATGTAACGGTTATGGCGGGGTTTTTATCACCATATGTATATGCATTGGGGTCTCGGTTAAGTTCAAGGTAAAGGGGAGGAATCTTCTCTATACCTAATTTTTCGCATATACCGGGTAACATATTATAAATGCGGGGAACTTGCTCTTCCGAAAGGCGGATTTTACTTGCCATATCGGTTATGCCGAATACCTTTTCATCAAAAAGTTGAATAAATTTACTGCAGATTTTGTCAAAAATCGGAATTCTTTTTAAATCCCTGAGTGCTCTGCGGTCGGAATCGTGCAAGTAATCTTGGGGATTAGCAGGAAACATAATTTCACACCTTTTAAATAAAAGCCACTCTCAATCTGAAAGTGGCTTTTTAGTTATTTTATAACCAGAGGTTAAGGATTTTTACAATGTAACGAAGGAAGGTATAGAATGCGTTTGCAACATCAAGGGCGGTTGTACCTAAGTTCGCAGTGATATTAGAACCTTTGTCGGTTTTGCCGTAGCCGTCTATTGCACCGTTGTTATCCGGAACACCGTCATCGTTTGCGAAAGAATCAAGCAAGGGTGATGCAATGGCTACAAGAAGGTATTCACCTGCGGTAACGCCCTCTTCCTGAGCAGAAATCATCTTAAGGATGGTGTCAATGGACTCAATATTCTGTGCGGCAATTATACTTGCGGCAGCCTTGTAGAATACCTGGTCATCAATATAATCAAATTCTGATTTTATAACCAAAGACATAACAAGGAAAAGAATTTTAACGTCATTTTCATATAAGGGATAATCTTCTTCACCTGCATAGTGAGCCGAAACAAGCTCGGTAGCAACGTCCCAACCGTCTTTATAATCACTGTCGGGAATATCAATGTTGTACTGTTTAGCTAATTCCTGAGCACTGCCCTCACCGTAAAGGGGCATATTGAGAACATCGTTGAATGTATCAACAACATCTCTTACGAGAGTGTAATAAATATCACCGGGTTTGATGCCTAACTGCTCATCCTGGAAACCGCGTTCAAGTCTGTATTCAACACCGTTTTTAAGGTACTGTTTAGCAAAAGCATTAAGACCTTTGTTCATTTCGGCAATCTGCTCGTCGGAATAACCGTCAACCATTTCTACAAGTGCATCCGTATCAATTGAGTCAACAGTTTTTGCCTCGTAAGTGATAGTATCTTCGCTCATTTCAATGTATCTGTATTGAAGAGGATACATTGTAAGAGAGGTCGTTGCGAAGTCAGAGATTGTATTACCTGTTGTTGAAACATAAGTTGTTGCATCGCTGCAATGCTCATGACCTGAGAAAACAACCTTGATGCCGTGGTTTGCAAACTTATCGGCAACGGAAAGGTGGTTTCCGATGATGAAATCCTTGCTGAAAATTGACTGAACGGGCATATGGTCAAGGAGATTATGGTGCATCATGAGGATGGGATATCTGCCGTCGGCGTTTGCTTTGTCCGCCTGCTCGCAAACCCAGTTGACCTCATCCTTTGAAACGCCGTCACCCGTTGATCTGGCAGGATCGTTGCTGTCAAAAGCAATCAGACGGTATTTGCTTCCGAGATCTGCGGTGTAGGAGCCTGTGCCTTCGAGCGTTTCGATAGCCTTGTCATAGCCGAAATCCGCATAGATCTCAAGAATATCGGCGATCTT
>JAZNVE010000077.1:0-20012 GCA_045592665.1 Acutalibacteraceae bacterium | reverse complement strand
GGCGAGCATATAAATACCCTTGCTCTTTTTAGCGGCTCTTACCAACTCTACACCCTCTGCCATAGTGCCGTTACTTACGCACTCTGACAAAACATTTAAGTCTTTTTCAAGGCAACGCACCGCGTATTTTGCGTGTTCGTGGAAGTAGTTTGCAATAAAAACCGCATCCATATCGTGATTTAAAAACTCTTCAAAATCCGTATACATAGCGGGTTTGTTTTTCATTTCTCCCGCTACTCTTTCCATTGCTTGGGTTTTATAATCGCAAAGAGCCACAACCTCACCATTGTTATTAACAATATTGTCAATAAAAGTGCCTCCGCGACCCATACCGAATATACCGATTTTTATAGTTTTCATAAAATCACCCGTTATATTTACTTGACTTTTCTTCATTATATCACCGAAAATTTTCCAATTCAATTGTTTAATATGCAATAAGTTTATTGAACAGATTTGTATTTTGTGATAACATATATCTGTATAAATTTATTCTTTTGGAGTTACTATGAAAAACACAAATAAATCGGGGAATGCGAAGTTAATAAAACGCTTTTTACCCTACTATAAACCTCACGTAAAAACATTATTTCTTGACCTTTCCTGTGCCGCATTAACCACCGTTTGCGAGTTGGTTTTACCTATGTTTGTGCGCTATATTACGGACTCGGCAATTGAAAATATCGCCTTACTTACGGCTAAAACCATACTTACAATCGGCGTTATTTACATAGTTTTACGAATAATTGATGCCCTCGCCAACTATTATATGGCGTCGGTGGGTCATATTATGGGTACTAAAATGGAAACGGATATGCGCCGTGATATGTTTGAGCATCTGCACAAACTCCCCTACTCATACTACGACGAAACCAAAGTGGGTACTATTATGTCCCGTTTCACAAGTGACCTTTTCGACGTTACGGAGTTTGCCCACCATTGCCCCGAGGAATTTTTTATAGCAGGAGTAAAAATTCTTGTATCATTCATAATTCTTGCAAGAATGGATATTTTCCTTACTCTCATTATGTTCGCGGTTATCCCCTTAATGGCTATTTGCCTTAAATATTTTAAAACCCGAATGAAGGACAGTATGCGTGAAAGCCGTGTTACCTTAGGTGAATTAAACGCACAGATTGAAGATAGTCTTCTTGGTGTAAGGGTTGTTAAATCCTTTGCCAATGAAAGCATTGAAGAGAAAAAGTTTAAATCAGGTAACGAAAAATTCCTCAGTATAAAAGCCGTTATGTATAAATTTATGGGCTCATACAGTTCTGTTAACAGAGTTTTTGAGGGCATAATGTATATTGTAGTTGCGGTAATCGGTGCATTCTTTTTAGTTAACGGAAGAATTAAAGCTCCCGATTATGTTGCATACCTTATGTACGCGTCAATGCTCCTTACGGCAATACGAAAATTAGTTGATTTCGTTGAACAATTCCAACGGGGTATGACGGGTATTGAACGTTTTGCGGATATTATGGATATTGACCCCGCCATCAAGGATAAAGAAAATGCAGTTAATCTTGAAGTTACCGAGGGCAGAATTGATTTTGACAACGTAACTTTCAAATACTCCGAGGATACGGAGGAAATATTAAACCATATTAATCTTAATATCGGAAGTGGCGAAAGTTTCGCCCTTGTGGGTCCTTCGGGCGGCGGTAAGACCACAATATGTAACCTTATCCCCCGTTTTTACGAAATAACAAGCGGAAGTATAAAAATCGACGGCACAGATATACGTGACGTTACCCTTAAATCATTGAGAGAAAATATCGGTGTTGTGCAACAGGACGTTTACCTTTTCTCAGGCACTGTAAGAGAAAATATCGAATACGGCAGACCCGGTGCTACCGAAGAAGAAATCCGCGAGGCGGCTCGTCTTGCGGGTGCAGAAAGCTTCATTGATAATCTTCCCGACGGATTTGACACCTATGTAGGTGAAAGGGGCGTTAAACTTTCGGGCGGTCAGAAGCAAAGAATCAGTATAGCGAGAGTTTTCCTTAAAAATCCCAAGATACTTATACTCGACGAAGCCACAAGTGCTCTCGACAACGAAAGCGAATTTCTCGTTCAACAGTCCCTTGAACGCCTTTCAAAGGGCAGGACGACTATTACCGTTGCCCACAGACTTACAACAATTAAAAATGCGGATAAAATTCTTGTAGTTACCAAGGACGGCATTGCCGAAAGCGGTACTCATAAGGAATTAACCGAGAAAAACGGAATATATGCTAATATGTATACGATGTACAGAATTTAAATACTTTTTCAGGAGAAACGAATATGAACAATTACCCTACTCCACACATCAACGCTACACCAAAGGATTTTGCTAAAACCGTGCTTATGCCCGGTGACCCCTTGAGAGCAAAATTCATTGCAGAAAATTTCCTTGAGAATGCTAACTTAGTTAATAACGTCCGTGGTATTCACGGCTATACGGGTACTTACAAAGGTATTCCCGTTTCAGTTATGGCTTCGGGTATGGGTATGCCCTCCATCGGTATTTACTCTTACGAACTTTTTAATTTCTTTGATGTTGATAATATTATCCGCGTAGGCTCTGCGGGTGGTATGAGTGAAAAAGTAAATGTACGTGATATTATTATAGCCCAAGGGGCTTGTACGGACTCCAATTACGCTCATACATTTAATCTTCCCGGTGTTTTTTCACCTATTGCGGATTTTAATCTTCTTAAAACCGCCGTTAGTAAAGCGGATGAATTAAAATTGAAATACACAGTGGGTAATGTTCTTTCATCGGATATTTTCTATAACGATTTAAGTGACACACCCGCCAATATGACTCCCACTGCACTTTGGGGTAAAATGGGCGTTTTAGGTGTTGAAATGGAAGCCGCCGCCCTTTATATGAACGCGGCACGTTCGGGTAAAAATGCCCTTGCCATACTTACGGTTTCGGACCACCTTTTAACGGGCGAAAGCCTTTCTTCGGAAGAAAGGCAAAATACCTTTACCGATATGATGACACTTTCACTTGAAACGGCGGTAAGTTTAAATGGATAAAATAAAAAGAGTTTTTCTTATAGTTTTAGACAGTTGCGGCATAGGTGAAGCCCCGGATTCCGCAGATTTCGGTGACAAAGGGTGCAGTACTATACGAACGATTTCAAAATCAGAAAAATTCAATATAAAAAATCTGCCTCTTTTAGGTTACACCCAAATTGACGGGCTTTCGTTTTTAGGTGAAGGTACGCTTAAATCAAAGGTTTGCAGACTTCAGGAAATTTCAAAAGGCAAGGACACTACCATAGGTCATTGGGAAATTGCAGGGGTAATTTCCGAAAATCCCCTACCCACATTCCCCGAGGGCTTTCCCGAAGATTTAATTACTGAATTCGAAAAAAGAACCTCTCGCAAGGTTATTTGTAATAAACCCTACTCGGGTACGGAGGTTATAAAGGACTACGGCAAAGAACAGCTTGAAACGGGGGCCCTTATTGTTTACACCTCCGCCGACAGTGTTTTTCAGATAGCCGCCCACGAGGACAAAATACCCATGGAAGAATTATATAACTACTGTAAAATTGCCCGTGAAATGTTGCAGGGTAAATGGGGTATCGGAAGGGTTATTGCAAGACCCTTTGAGGGTGAATACCCCTTTAAAAGAACCGCTAACAGACACGATTTTTCACTTGAACCCCCGAAAGGAACCCTGCTTGATGAATTAAAATACAATGGATTTGATGTTATTGCCGTTGGTAAAATCAACGATATTTTTGCAGGTAGGGGCATTACGGAATACACTTACACTAAAAATAATACTGACGGTATGGCGAAAACTACCGAATATCAGAACAAGGATTTTAACGGACTTTGCTTTGTAAATCTCGTAGATTTTGATATGGTTTACGGTCACAGAAACGATATTGACGGCTACGCAAAAGCGTTCAGTGAATTTGACAAATGGCTCGGTTCATTTATTGAGAATATGAAGTCCGACGATGCTCTTATTATTACCGCAGACCACGGTTGCGACCCCGGTTTTAAGGGCACGGACCACTCCCGCGAATATGTACCGTTTATACTTTACGGTGAAAATATTGCTCCCGAAAATATGGGTACTATCAAGGGCTTTGATTATATTTCACAACAGGTTAAAAATCTTCTGATTAGGTGATTTTATGACGGATAAAGAATTACTATTAACTGCAATTAAAGAAATGGAAAAATCCTACTCCCCCTACTCAAACTGTAAAGTGGGTGCGGCACTCCTTTGTAAAAACGGTAAAGTTTATACAGGAACAAATATTGAAAATGCCGCATTTTCTCCTACAATATGTGCGGAGAGAGTTGCAATTTTCAAAGCCGTAAGCGAAGGCGAAAGAGAGTTTTCAAAAATTGCCGTTGCAGGTGGCAAGAACGGTATTGTTGATGGTATTTTCGCTCCTTGTGGCGTTTGCCGACAGGTTTTAAGGGAATTTTGCAATGATGATTTCCAAATCATTTTAGGGGAAAATGAAGAAAAATATAAGGTTGTAACACTAAAAGACCTTTTGCCCCTTTCCTTTTCACCCGATAATGTGAGGTAAAATTATGAGAATGTATGATATTATCAAGAAAAAGCGTGACGGCTTTTCTTTGACTAAAGAAGAAATAGACTTTTTTATAAAAGGTTATGTTGACGGCTCCATCCCCGATTATCAGGCATCCGCCTTTTGTATGGCGGTTTTTTATAAGGGAATGACCGAGGAGGAAACCGCAAACCTTACTATGGCAATGGCTAACTCGGGTGATACGGTTGACCTGTCCGTTTTCGGCACACTTACGGCGGATAAACACAGTACAGGTGGCGTTGGCGACAAAACCACACTTATTGTAGCCCCTATTTGTGCATCCCTAGGATGTGTTATGGCTAAAATGAGCGGTCGCGGTTTAGGTCACACAGGCGGTACAATTGATAAATTAGAATCAATTGACGGCTTTAACACCGCCCTCTCACCCGAAGAATTTTTCGCACAGATAGAAAAGACGGGTATCGCCGTAGTAGGTCAGACGGGTAATCTCACCCCTGCCGATAAAAAACTTTATGCGTTACGTGATGTTACGGCAACGGTTGACAGTATGCCCCTTATAGCGTCAAGTATTATGTCAAAAAAAATTGCCGCAGGAGCGAAAAACATTGTTCTCGACGTAAAATGTGGCTCGGGTGCTTTTATGAAAACCCCCGAAGATGCCGAGGCTCTCGCCACCGAAATGGTTAAAATCGGTAAGATGTGCCGGAGAAACGCCGCGGCGGTTATTACCAATATGAACAGACCCTTGGGCAATAATATCGGTAATGCTCTCGAAGTTATTGAAGCGATTAACGTACTTAAAAACAACGGTCCCGAGGATTTGACCTCAGTCTGCCTTGCACTTGCAACTCAAATCGTTTCAATAACTAAAAACATAAGCCGTGATGATGCGGAAATTCTTACAAAAGACGCTCTCCAAAGCGGAAAGGCTTACGATAAGTTTATTGAATGGATTAATGCACAGGGTGCAACAGAAAATGCACTTAACTTTAAAAAAGCAGATTACTCATACCCCGTAATCGCCGAAACTGACGGATATATTATAAGTTCGGATGCGGAAAAAATCGGCATTTCAGCGGTAATTTTAGGTGCGGGACGTGAGAAAAAAGACGATACCATTGATATGAGCGCAGGTATCATCCTTAATAAGAAAACAGGGGATAAAGTAACTAAGGGCGACGTAATTGCTACTCTTTATTCCTGTAAAAAATCTTCTTTTGAGAGTGCAAAAAATAAATTTTTGGATGCCCTCCGATTTTCAGAAGAAAAGCCTACAAAAGAGCCTTTGATATATAAGATTATAAAATAAAAAACTCGGTCAAGTCTATTAACAAGGCTTGACCGAAATCTTATATTCCTAACAATTTTTCCGCGTTGAGGTGATAAATTTTTTCTTTTTCCGCTTCACTAAGTTCAAGGGTTTCTATCATTCTCATATCCCAGGACGGCGAGTGCCACGGGCAATCGGAACCAAAAACAATATAATCTGCACCTTTTTTATCCAAAATACGTTGGGCACGTTCTTTGGGCATAGTGCCGTAACCGAAAGCGGTGTCAAAGTACACGGGTATATCGCAAAGGTATTTTAAAACATCCTCGCCCATACCTGCCGACCCCCAATGGGCGCATATCATAGGGCTGTCTATCCACTTTGCCGCTTTTCTCAGGCGCTCGGGTGTTGCGTGGTATGGTGCGGGATAACCGAAATCCTCACCCGCGTGGAACAGAACAATTAAACCCAACTCCGATATTCTTTTATATAGAGGCTTGATTTTTTCATCATCCACAAAAAACTGTTGATATTCGGGATGAAGTTTAATTCCCTTTAACCCCATTGAATGAATACGTTCCAATTCTTCAACGGCATTTTCTGCGTGAGGATACACAGACCCGAAAGGTATTATTTCGTCACATTCCTGAGATTTTATGAAATCGTTTACGGCGGTTTGTTGTTTTTCATTCGTTGCTATGGCAAGAGCAACGCTTTTATCTACACCGTCTTTTTTCATTAAAGCTTTAAGACTATCAATAGTGCCGTCGGTCTGGGGAATAAGTCCCCCCGAAGTAAAACTTAACTTTTCTATTGCCCGCTCCGCTATTTTTTCGGGAAATGCGTGGGTATGAAAATCTATAATCATTTGTTTTTTCGCCTCATAATTTTTTAAATAGTTTAACTTATTTATAAATAATAATACTCTTTTTTGAAATTTTCAATAAAAAATTAAACCGCCGACAAATCGGCGGTTGTTTTTATCCAAACAAAACTCTTTTCAGATTTTCACCAAGTATTCCTCGTTTGGCTTCCTCGGTAATTGGAAGATTTTTAATGCGTTCGATTGCCTGTTGTGTCTGTTCAATTCCTTTGTAAGGTGTATCAAGCCCGAAAATGCTTGTTTTATGCCCTGCCTGATGAACAAGTGTACAAAGGTCATCGTCAGTTAAAGACCAAGCGCCCTGACGGGTGTTTCCCATTTCATCAGTTTCCATTGCTATGCTTGTCCACCCTGCATAAACATGGGGAATTTCGCTTCTCGAATTATTATTCATAATAAGGAGAGCCTCTCTGAAGAAACTGTAACCGCCAATATGCTCCATACTGAAACGCAGTTTCGGGAAATTGTAGGCTACCTCGTCAAACAGAAGCATCTGATAATCAGAAATTCTGTGCCAATGAAGTCCCGTGTGGAAGGATATAAATAAGCCTTGTTTTTCGGCTTCCTCGTAAACCTCAAAAAGTTCGGGTGAGTCAATTTTAACCTCCTGAGCCGCAGGATGTATTTTAATACCGTAAAGACCTAAATCCTTGATTTTCTTAACTTGGTCCTTAAGGTTATTTTTATCAAAATCAACTGTGCCGAAGCCTACAAGGTTTGGTTCGTTTTTAAGAGCATCCGCCACCCATTCGCAGGGATTCTGACCCGTTGTGTGGGCGTACATATCCATCTGATGCCAAAAGGGTGAAAAGCACACCGCGCCCTCAATTTCACATTCATCCAATAAGGCTTTTAAACAGTCAATATCCCCGTTGGGTTTTGTGTTTTTCGGAAAAAGGTGTGCGTGATTTGCGAAAATTCTATAATCAGACACTTAAATCACCCTCAATATCCCATTCGTCATCCTCGGGAAGTTCACCGTAATAATCCCAAAGGCGTTCTTCCTGAGCCGCGGTAAGTGGCTCGGCAGGAACTTCATTTATTACTTCGAACTTTTTCATTCTGCTCCACAAGGATGGAGTTATACGGATTGTATAACCGCAACCCGAGGGACAAAGCCACTCGGTCATGGGCATTTCGGGTAAACCGAAAGCCGCAAGTATTGACATTATAACCCCACCGTGGGTGATTATAGCGGCACTACCCGTACCCGTTTTAATAAGTCCGTCAATAGTCTTGATAAAGCAGTCACACACTCTTGTGGCAAATTCGCCGTTACTTTCGCCGTTAAGGGGTCTTGCGTCCTCGCCCCCTGCGAGCCATTGACTGAATTCCTCATAAGGCTTTAATTCATCGGCGGTGTGACCCTCAAACTCACCGAAATCACATTCCTCAAAACCCCTCATTTCAATGGGAGTTTTATCGGGGTAAAGGATTCGGGCGGTCTGTACGCAACGTTTTAATGTACTTGAAAAAACAACCTCGGGATAGGGGTAATCATAGTCATTTTTCATTTTTTCAAGTTGTTCAATACCCTCACGGCACAGCTCCTCGTCGGTCTGCCCTACGTAGCGACCCTCAAGGTTACCCTGTGTCAGAGCGTGTCTTATTAAATGAACTGTATAAGTTTTCATTGCATTCTCCTGAAAGATAGTGTAATATATTATACAATATGTATAATGAGGTGTTAAATTATGGCAACATATTCCCAACGACTCGTGGAACTCAGAACCGAAAAAGGCATAAGCCAGAAGGTCGCCGCGTTGGAATTAGGCGTTTCACAGGCACTTTTATCCCATTACGAAAAAGGTATCCGCGAATTCAATATGGACTTTTTGTGTAAGGTTGCGGATTACTACGGAGTTACTACCGACTACATCCTCGGCAGGACTCAAAGCCGCGCCGGTGTTGATACCAACGCCTTTGAGGACCGCGATGAGGACGAGGTTTTTAATACCCGTTCCATTTACCGTGCCGCTATTCTTACCCAAGAGCGTATGCACGCAGGCTCCGCACAGGCGGGTGACTACGCGGATATACTCTACGCCATAACTTTATATAGAATTCTTTTTGCCTCCGCACAAAAGGGTTATATACCTAAGCGTTGGTTTTCCATTTCACCTAAATATGCACAATACGCATCTCTTGCGGTAACCGAGGCATATCTTAATGATTTCCCCGAAAAAACCGTTAACGCAAGACGATACGGCGGCCCCGAACCCAAAAGCATCGAGGCCGTCATTAAAGGTATAGAAAATATTATAAGAAAAACATCGGGAAATGTCTGAGAATTAACCCTTAAGAACTTCCTTATACATTCTTATATATTCGTTGGCGGATTTACCCCAACTGTTGTCGCTGTCCATAGCGCGTTTAACGAGAATCTGCCAACCCTCTTTGTCCTGATAACCTTCGCAGGCTCTTCTGATAGCGTGGAGCATATCGTGAGCGTTGTAGCTTGAGAATACGAAACCGTTACCCTCACCGTCACCGCTATCACGAACGGAGTCACGAAGACCGCCCGTTTCACGTACAATGGGAATTGTACCGTAACGAAGAGCCACCATCTGTGAAAGACCGCAGGGCTCACTCTTTGAGGGCATAAGGAATAAATCACTACCTGCGTAAATCTTACGGGCAAGGTCGGGAACGAAGCCTAAGCACAAGCCAACCTGTTCGGGATAACGAGCCGCAAGACCGCGGAAGAATTCCTCGTACTGATAGTCACCCGAGCCAAGAACCACAAGCTGAATATCCGTTGTTGCAAGAAGCTCGTCAAGAATTGCCTTGCAAAGGTCAAGACCCTTGTGTGAAACAAGTCTTGTAACCATACCCATAACGGGAGTATCACTCTTCTCCGGAAGCCCTAAAAGCTTCTGGAGTTCTGTTTTATTAGCGTATTTACCGCGGATATTTTCGGAATTATAGTTCTTGAAAATATCCTTATCAGTTTCGGGGTCGTAGTTAATAACGTCGATACCGTTAAGAATACCGCGGAGTTTAAAACTACGCTCCTTAAGAATTGTATCAAGACCGTGTGAATACCAAGGGTCAAGAATCTCCTTAGCGTAAGAGGGGCTGACGGTTGTAACCTCGTTAGCACACTCAATAGCACCCTTCATAAGGTTAACTGTACCGTCATACTCCAGTAAATTCTTGTGTGCGTGGTTTATACCCACAACATTGTCAAGAAGCTCTTCACCGTAAACACCCTGATACTGAATGTTATGAATGGTGAAAATAGTTTTGATATTTTCGTAACCGGGTTTATCCGCATACATTGTACTGTAATAAACAGGGGTCAATGCGGTCTGCCAGTCGTTACAATGAATAATATCGGGTTTAAAGCCGATATGGGGGATAATTTCAAGAATTGCTCTTGAGAAGAATGCGAAACGCTCCGCATCATCATAGAAACCGTAGAGAGAATCCCTCTTGAAATAATACTGATTATCAAGAAGATAGTAGATTACTCCACCGGCTCTTGCTTCAAATATTCCGCAATACTGTCTGCGCCAGGCAACAGGTACGGATATATTCGTAATAAACTTCATTGAATCCTTAAGCTCTTGCTTAATATTATCGTAAAGAGGCATTACCACACGGCAACCGATAAGTCTTTTTCTTAATGCCTGAGGTAATGAACCCGCAACATCACCCAGACCGCCACTGGCTATAAAGGGTAACGCTTCACTTGCAGCATATAAAACCTTCATTTTATTTTCTCCTTTCCTGAAGAAAGATTATAATTATCAGATAACAATTTCCTTGCCTACAAATAAGGGATAACTCTTGTCGCCGGAAAGAACCTTTTTGGGAGTGATAACTGTATTTTTGTCCATAATTACACAGTTAAGTTTTGCGTCCTCACCAACAAAAGCATCCTGCATAAGGATAGAGTTTTCAACAACCGCACCTTTAGCAACTCTTGCACCACGGAAAATAATACTGTTTTTAACAGTACCTTCAATCTGGCAACCGTCGGCAATAAGGGAGTTTTTGCAATTTGATGTAATACCGTAAACAACGGGCATATCGTTACGCACTTTTGTATAAACGGGTGTTTCGTCGTTGAAAAGTTCTTTTCTGTTTGCTTTTTCAAGAAGTTTCATATTTGCTTCGAAATATGTGTTCATACTGTCAATTGTACAGTTCCACTCAGGGATTTTGTAACCGTAAATATTGAGAGTTGCAACATTTTTCTGAAGAATGTCCTTTTCAAAGCTTGTATAAGCGTAGCTCTGTGCATCGCCTATAAGTCTTTCGAGAAGGGCTTTTCTGATAAGAATAATATTCGCAGAATAGTTTACATCAGAAGCGGTTTTAAGGTCAATACCAATATTTGTAATCTTTTCATCCTCGTTAACATCAAGCACAGCCTGATTATTAAGTTTGGGAAGTGCACCTGTGCAATAAGCAATTGTAATATCCGCATTTTTCTTTGAATGGAAATCGAAAAGCTTGGATAAATCTGTGTTGCACACAAAGTTAGCATCCATAAGAAGGACGTATTCCTGCTTTGAATGAGAAATAAAGTCCATTATTCTGCTTAAAGAGTCGATTCTGTTAGTGGCTTCAACTGCCGCGGGTGTAAAGGGAGGAAGTAATGTAAGACCGTCAACCTTTCTTGAAAGGTCCCAGGGTCTGCCGCTTCCTACGTGGTCCATAAGTGAACGGAAATTGCCGTTTGCTATAACGCCAACCTTTGTAACACCACTGTTAACAAGGTTTGAAAGGGGGAAGTCTATAAGACGGTATCTGCCCCCAAAGGGTACTGAACCCATTGTACGTCTTGCTGTAAGAGCACCAAGACTTGAATCATAGGAATTTGAGTAAACAATTCCGAGTACGTTTTTCGGCATCATACTGTTTCGCCCTCCTTAACATCTTCTGCTATCATTGACTGTGCTTTAACTTTTGCATTTTTACCTACGGTAACCCCTGCACCGACAACGCTTACACCCCATTTTTCAAGGTCTTTGCATTTTTCGGGGTTTTCACCTACAACTGCACCTTCTTCAATAACTGCGTTTTCCGCAACCATTGCGTACTGAACAACTGCACCTTTTTTAATAACTGCACCGGGCATAACAATTGAATAATCAACGAACGCACCCTCTTCAACAGTTACATCTGAGAAAAGGATTGAATAGTCGATTTTACCTTCAATTTCGCAACCTGCGGAAGCAATTGAGTTTTCAATCTGTGCTTTATCGGATACGTACTGAGGAGCGGTAGCGTTACCACGACCGTAAATTTTCCAGGAGGGGTCGCTTAAATCGATATTTGCCTTGGGATTAAGAAGGTCAAGGTTTGCTTCCCAGAGTGAATCAATAGTACCAACGTCTTTCCAATAACCCTCAAAGCCGTATGCGTAAAGTTTTTCACCTGCTTCGTGCATTGCAGGAATAACGTTTTTACCGAAGTCGTTTGAGGAGTTGGGGTCATTTTCATCATCAATAAGGTACTGACGAAGTTTTGACCAAGTGAACATATAAACACCCATTGATGCTTTGTTGCTCTTGGGATTCTTGGGTTTTTCTTCGAAAGCGGTAATTCTGCCCTCATCGTCGGTAAACATAAGACCGAAACGTGAAGCCTCTTCCCACGGAACCTCAAGCATAGCAATTGTACAAGCCGCATCCTTTTCCTTATGGTACTGAAGCATTTTTGCGTAGTCCATTTTGTAGATGTGGTCACCTGAAAGAATTGCTACATATTCGGGGTTATATCTGTCAATAAAGTGGATGTTCTGATAAATAGCGTTTGCCGTGCCTTTATACCACTCAGTACCCTCAATCTGCTGATAGGGTGAAAGAACATGAACACCGCCGTTTGCACGGTCAAGGTCCCAAGGACCGCCGTTACCTAAATATTCGTTAAGCTCGAGGGGTTGATACTGTGTAAGAACACCGACGGTATAAATACCCGAGTTTACACAGTTTGAAAGGGGGAAGTCAATAATTCTGTACTTACCGCCGTAGGGTACGGCAGGTTTAGCAATGTTTTTTGTAAGAACGCCAAGTCTTGAACCCTGACCGCCTGCAAGAAGCATTGCAATACATTCTGTCTTTTTTGCCATTGTTGTCACGTTCCTTTCGATTTATATGAAATTAATTTTTATCAGTTTGTTTTTTTGCTTTCTTCTGCTTCAGATAAATGGTACTCATAGGGGGAAGTTTTAACTCTATGTAGTTATCATATCCGTGCATTGCACCTTTCTTTAACCGATAACTCTTTTTGAGTTTTTCACCTGTACCGCCATATTTCGCATCATCCGAATTAAAAGCAATTTCGTAGCCGTCCGCAAGGGGGACACCTATTTTATAGTCTTCCCTCAAAACGGGTGTAAAGTTACATACGGCAATGATTTTTTCATCATTTTCGTCGCACCTTACAAAGGCAATTACCGAGTTGGAGTTATCGTCACTGACTATCCAATTGAAGCCTTCCCAGCTGTAATCTATCTCCCACAAGGGGCTACTCTTTTTATAGAATTTATTGAGGGCTCTGGTGTAGTCCTGCAACAAAACGTGCATATCATAATCAAGGAGTAACCAATCAAGACCCTTTTTGTAGTCCCACTCAATAAACTGACCGAATTCCGAGCCCATAAAAAGAAGTTTCTTACCGGGGTGTGCGTACATATAGCCTAAGAAAGCCCTGACACCCGCAAACTTCTCGTTATAATTACCGGGCATTTTATTAATAAGTGAACACTTACCGTGAACTACTTCGTCGTGAGAAATGGGTAAAACAAAATTCTCGCTGAATGCGTAGAAGAAAGAGAAGGTAATTAAATCGTGATTATATTTTCTGTAAATACCGTCAAGGGAGAAATAACGCAGGATGTCGTTCATCCAACCCATATTCCACTTGAAGTTATAACCGAGGCCACCCATAAACACGGGTTTTGAAACCATTGGCCAGGCGGTGCTTTCCTCGGCTATCATCATAACGTCACCGTGTTCTTTGAAAATGGTTTCGTTAAGAAGCTTCATAAAGGCAACTGCTTCAAGGTTTTCGTTACCGCCCTTTTCGTTGGCAATCCACTGACCGTCTTCCCTGCCGTAGTCAAGATACAGCATTGAGGCTACCGCATCCACCCTGAGACCGTCAATATGGTACTCCTCCAGCCAGAAACAGGCGTTTGATATAAGGAAACTCTGAACTTCGTTTCTTCCGTAATCAAAGACCTTTGTACCCCACTGAAGGTGTTCGCCCTTTTTCACATCCGCATATTCGTAACAGGCTTCACCGTCAAAGTTCGCAAGACCGTGAGCATCCTTTGGGAAATGGGCAGGTACCCAGTCAACAATTACCCCAAGACCCGCTTTGTGACATTCATCAACAAAGAATTTGAAATCATCGGGTGTACCGTAACGGGAGGTAGGAGCAAAATAACCCGTAACCTGATAACCCCATGACCCGTCAAAGGGATGCTCCGCAACGGGCATTACCTCAATATGGGTATATCCCATATTTTTCGCGTACTCTACCAATTCCTTAGCAAGGTCGCGGTAACTTAAGGTATTACCGTCCTCGTAAATACGCCACGAACCTAAGTGGACCTCGTAAATATTTACGGGTGATTTATAAACGGAGGACTGTTTACGTTTTTTGAGCCAATTACCGTCACGCCATTTATATTCACTGTTGAATATTTTTGACGCTGTACCGGGTCGCGTTTCCGCGTGGAATGCGTAGGGGTCCGCTTTATAAAGCTTAGTGCCGTCCCCTGTGTAAATCAAAAATTTATACGCATCAAAATTTTTGACCCCTTCAACGTAAGTTTCCCACACACCCGCGTCGTTTAATTTTGACATAGGTGCGTTCTCTTCGTTCCAGCCGTTAAAGTCGCCCACTACATAAACCGCCGTTGCGTGAGGTGCCCAAACCCTGAACACATACTTATTCTCCTCTACCTTGTGAGCACCCAGAAAATCCTGAGCCTTAAAGTTGCGTCCCTGATGAAACACATATAAAGGGAAGTCGGAATAGTTTGTATTCTCGGTTTTCTTCTTCATTCTGCCACCACCCTCAAAAATTTATGATATATCAATATAATGATAACAAATTTATTTTTTCATTTCAACCGCTTTTTAATATATTTTGTTCAAAGGAAGTATAAATTTACCCCGCACTTATTGGTGTTTTTGCACAAAGGCTTGACAGAAAATTGCTCTCGATAAAACTTTCAAACAAAAGAGTTTTAAAAAAAGTCAAAAAAGAGTTGCTTTTTTAAATGTAAATAAATTAAAAACTTGGTTCTTTTTTCTTTTTTGTAAAAATAATTCCATAAAAAGTGATATCATATTGCAGTAAATAAATTAAACGTTTAACTATTATGAAAGGTGTTAATAATGGAGCTGAGAAAACTTGTTCACGAATTGATATCCATTTCTGTTATACACCGATACCGTATAACCAAGGCGGCATCGGGGGCGGGATTATATTTCGGTCAACCTATGATTTTAGAGTACGTTAAGGACCACGAGGGTTGTACCCAAAAAGAATTGGCAACGGCTATGCACATATCCCCCGCAAGTATAGCCGTCACCATTAAACGAATCGAAAAAGCAGGACTTATTACAAGAACCCCCGATGAAACTGATTCGCGAAAAAATCATCTTTGCGTAACTGAAAAAGGACTTGATTCTTTAAAGGAATTCCGTAAAATATGCGATGCTACGGACGAAGATATGTTCCGCGGTTTTTCATCCGAAGAAAGAGAAACCCTCCACAATCTGTTGGTAAGGCTTCACAGTAATCTTGATTCCGAAAAACTAACCTGCGAAGAAATACACAACGTTTTAAACAAGGAGGCGTTCGATAATGATTAAAAACCTTTTGCGTTATGCAAAAAAATACAGGGGATACGCTATTATGTCCCCTATTGCAATTGTTTTTGAAGTACTTATAGAGGTTACAATTCCCCTTTTGATGTCAGTTATTATTGACTGCGGAATAAGCGGTCAATCCCTTTCGGAAAAAGAAAATTTTATTGCGGATATTCTCATAAAAATGGGCTTTGACCGTTTTCAGGGAACTGACCTGATTATAGCCTTGGGCGGTCTGATGTTCTTTATGTCCCTTATATCCCTTGCCTGCGGTGCGGGTGCTGCATACTTTGCATCAAAAGCAGGTATGGGATTCGGTGCAGAGCTGAGAAAAGCAATTTTCAATAAAATTCAGGATTTCTCATTTTCGAATGTTGATAAATTCTCAACCGGCTCTCTTATAACCCGTATGACCACCGACATCAATATGGTGCAGATGGCATTTATGATGGCTTTACGTATGCTTATACGTTCGCCCCTTATGTTTACAATGGCTATAACTATGGCGTTCTCAATAAACACAAAGTTATCCCTTGTGTTTATGGCTATTGCACCCGTTATGTTTACACTTATCCTTCTTATCGGTGCGGCGGCACACAAGCGTTTCACAAAAATGTTTAAAAAATACGACCAGATTAACAACGCAATTCAGGAAAATCTCATTGGTGCACGTGTGGTTAAGGCATTTGTAAGAGCAAAACACGAAAAAGATAAATTCCGCGTTTCAAACGACGAGCTTAAGGATGCATCAATCTTTGCCGAGAAACTTATAATTCTCAACAACCCCATTATGGCGGTATCAATTTATTCCTGTATTATCCTTGTTTTATGGATTGGCGCCGGTCTTATTCTCGACGGCAATATGTATCTCGGTGACCTTATGAGCTTCATAACATACATTCAGCAGATATTTATGTCCCTGATGATTGTATCAATGATTTTCGTAATGTCGGTTATGGCAAGAACATCCATGACCCGTATTACGGAAGTTCTTGAAGAAAAGTCCCAAATCACTGATGATAACGCGGACGAAAACGCCGTAGTAAAGGACGGTAGCATTGAATTTAAAAACGTATGCTTCAAGTACAGTAAACAAGCGGAAAACAACGTTCTTAAAGATATAAACCTTACTATAAAATCAGGCGAAACCATCGGTATTTTAGGCGGTACGGGTAGTGCCAAAACATCCCTCGTACAGCTTATACCCCGACTTTACGATGTAACAGAGGGTGAAGTTTTAGTCGGTGGCAGAAATGTTAAGGACTATAAACTCAACACTTTACGTAATGCGGTTTCAATGGTGCTTCAGACAAACCTGCTTTTCACAGGTACTATTGAAGAAAACCTTCGTTGGGGTGACGAAAACGCAACTATTGATGAAATCCGCGCCGCCGCTAAAATTGCTCAGGCGGACGATTTCGTTATGAGCTTCCCCGACGGCTACAACACAGATTTGGGTCAGGGCGGTGTAAACGTTTCAGGCGGACAGAAACAACGTCTTTGTATTGCCCGTGCAATTCTCAAAAAGCCGAAAGTTCTCATTCTCGACGACTCAACAAGTGCAGTTGACACGGCAACGGACGGTAAAATCCGCGAGGGTATGAAAAACCTTTTACCCGACACCACAAAAATCATTATTGCACAGCGTATAAACTCAATTCAGTTTGCCGACAAAATAGTCGTTCTCGATGACGGTAAAATTGACGATATAGGCACACACGATGATCTTATTGAAAGAAACGAAATTTACAAAGAAGTTTTCCTCTCACAACAGGAAAGCAAAATGGAACAGTAAGAAAGGAGCGGTACTATGGCTAAAAAGCAAAAAGCCCCTCAACAGGGCCCCGGTGGTAAAATGAAATTTGAAAAACCGAGAAATCCTGCTAAAACCTTAGGCAGACTCCTCTCCTACGTAGCAAAAAGCAAGGGTTTACTCGTTGTTGTTATATTCCTTGTTCTGTTTGCATCTTTTGCAAATATCGCGGGAACATATTTCCTCACCCCCATTATTAATGAAATCGGTTTTCTCGTTGAAACCAAATCAACGGATTTAAGCACGGTTATAAAATATCTTGTGATTCTCGCGGTGTTATATGGTGCAGGTGCTCTCGCACAGTATCTTCACGCCCGTCTTATGCTCAATATTTCTCAGAAAACACTTAATCTTTTAAGACGCGACCTTTTCGACCATTTACAGGATTTACCCATAAAGTACTTTGACACTCACACCCACGGTGAATTAATGAGCCGTTTCACCAACGACGTTGATACCGTACGTGAAGCCATAAGTCAGGGGCTTATTCAGGTGATTTCATCGGGTGTTATGGCAATAGGCATTTTCCTTATGATGCTCTATATAAGCCCCGCCCTTACCTGCCTTATAATCGGTATGCTTTTCATTATGCTTTTGATTATAAAATTCATAGGCGGTAAAAGTTCAAAGTATTTCCGTAAGCAACAGATGGAAGTGGGTAGCGTAAACGGTTATATTGAAGAACTTATTGAGGGTCTTAAGGTTGTTAAGGTTTTCTGCCGTGAGGAGGAAACTAAAAAATCATTCGTTGAAATTAACGAAAACTACCGCATAGCCGCCACAAAGGCACATACTTTCGCAAGTATTCTTATGCCCATTATGGGTAATATTTCATATATCAATTTCGCACTTTCCGCGGCTCTCGGTGCATTTATTATCCTTAATTTAGGTGACTATCAGCAAGGTGTGGCAGGGTTATTCTTGGGCGGTCTTAACGGTGCACTTACTATCGGTTCCCTCGCCTCATTCCTTCAGTACACCCGTCAGTTCTCAAACCCCATTACTCAGGTTTCCCAACAGATGAACAGTGTACTTGCGGCTTTAGCCGGTGCAGAAAGAATTTTCGACGTAATTGACACCAAACCCGAAGAGGATGACGGTTACGTTACCCTTGTTCACGCAAAGGTTGACGAAAAGGGAAATATTACCGAATCGGAAAAAAGAACGGGCGTATGGGCTTGGAAACATCCCCATTCCGCCGACGGCAGTGTTACCTACACACTTCTTAAAGGTGATGTGCGTTTCCACGACGTTACATTCTCCTACGACGGTAAAAAGACCGTTCTTAAAAACGTTTCACTTTACGCAAAACCCGGTCAGAAAATCGCTTTCGTTGGCTCAACCGGTGCAGGTAAAACCACAATTACAAACCTTATTAACAGGTTCTATGATATTCAGGAAGGTAAAATCACCTACGACGGCATAAACATCAAGAAAATCAAAAAAGACGATTTACGCCGTTCCCTTGCAATGGTTTTACAGGATACCCACCTTTTCACAGGTACTGTTGAAGAAAATATACGTTACGGTAAACTTGACGCAACCCACGAGGATATTGTCAAAGCCGCTAAAATTGCCAACGCAGACAGTTTTATAACCCGACTTCCCGACGGTTACAACACTATGCTCACAGGTGACGGTACCAACCTTTCACAGGGTCAGAGACAGTTACTCGCCATAGCCCGTGCGGCAGTTGCCGACCCACCGGTGCTTATTCTTGACGAGGCTACAAGTTCCATTGACACCCGTACCGAACGACTTATCGAAAAGGGTATGGATAAGCTTATGGAGGGTAAAACGGTTTTCGTTATCGCCCACAGACTTTCAACGGTCAGAAACTCAAACGCCATTATGGTGCTTGAAAACGGCGAAATTATTGAAAAAGGCGACCACGACACCCTCTTAGAGCAACAAGGCAAATACTATAAACTCTATACAGGTCAGTTTGAGTTGACGTAAAAATTAACCACCGTAGGGAAATTCCTGCGGTGGTTTTGCTTATGGCTCAATAATCACCTCTCAATATAAAATCAGGCAGAGTATCCCCGTCAGTATATCTGCTCGGGTCTGTAATATCCGAATTAAAATTCAAATCAGGTTCATCCTCCCACCGTCTTTGGGAAATATACGTTGATGGATTAGGAATATACCTTCCTTTATTATCACGCCATCTGTCCGACCTTTTCTGCCACTTAAGAGCGTTTAAAATATCTTCCTTATCCCCTTTTGTGAGCTTACTTTTGCTCCACTTTTTATAAGCGTCACCCTTACCGACTTTTTTAGGATATTCCTTCCAGAAATCGAGAAAATCATCACTGTACTCACACACCGTTTTCGAAGAAAACGAAGAAGATATACTATCATTTTCTATATCTCTGTCTGTGTCTTTTTCTATATCTATGTCTTTATCTATTTCTTTAACTATATCTATATCGGTATAATTCGTATTCGTTTGTATACGGTCGTATTCGTTTGTATTTTTACTCCAACGTTTTTTAATGTTTTCGGCATTTTTTAAACATCTTTCATTGTATCGTGCACTATCCCTGTCAATTGTGTCCTTGATAACATTGAAAATAACCTTAAGGGTCAAATCATCAAACTTTGTATCCGTGTTATCTTTCGCATATCGGATTGTAGCCGTAATTAATTTGGCTTTTCG
>JAZNVE010000076.1:0-10626 GCA_045592665.1 Acutalibacteraceae bacterium | reverse complement strand
TCCGCACACAAATGGGCGGACCTTTCCGAGGGTGATTACGGCGTAAGTATTCTTCACGATTGCAAGTACGGTTACGATATTCTTGACAGCCGTATGAGAATTACCCTCCTTCGCGCTCCCACCTGCCCCGACAAAAAAGGTGATTTAGGTATGCATTCATTTATATACGCATACTATCCCCATACAGGCACTTGGCAGACAGGCGGTACAGTTCAGGCAGCGTTCCAATTGAATTTACCCTTGAAAGTAACCGAAGTTATACCCAACGATGGTATATTGCCCCAAAACTATTCTTTCATCACAACCGACAATGAAGATATTATTATTGATGCGGTAAAACAGGCTCAGGATAACGACGGTATTATAATACGAGTTTACCAGAGCCGTCGTGTACGAGGCGAAAGAAAGCTTACTATAAACCTTCCCTTTAACAAGGTTTATGAATGTAACCTTATGGAAGAAAACGAAAAGGAAATTGAGTTTACAGGCAATGAACTCAAATTCAACATCAAACCCTTTGAAGTAAAAACATTCAGACTTATAAATAAATAAGAGGTATAATTATGGCTGATAGAAACACTAATCCCTACGCTGAAGGAACGGGTAACAGTAAATTGTTCAGAATCCCCTCAATACTTACCCTCAAAAACGGAAGAATCCTTGCAGGCGGTGATATTCGCTACGGAAACGGAACGGATGACCCCGCAAATATTGAAACCGTAATCCGATACTCTGACGATAACTGCAAAACCTGGTCGGATATTGTATGGGTAAATCATTTCAACGATATGGAGGATCAAGACCATAATAATGCAATCCCTACCTCCGCTTCATTTTGTGACTCGGCAATGTGTCAGGACAAAAGCGGTGTTGTTTACCACGTATGCGACGCCTGTCCTGCATATATGGGTCTGTGGAGTGCGGGTACGTACGGCAAGCAGAGTGGTTTCATTGACGGAAAGTTGGCTCTTTGTGATAAAACGAGCCACAAAAAAGCAGAGAGCACAACCCTCGACAAAGCACACTACCCTTACTATGTAGGTGATTTTTCCGAAGATGGTTTTGCACCTGTTCTTAAGTTTTCCGATAACTCAAATTATAATGATTACTATGTAGACAGGGCTTATAACATTTACCAAAAGGTCGGTGATGATTTCAACCCCCTTCTTATAAAGCAAATGAACAAGGACGGCACACTTAATGACAAAGATGTTATTGCTAATATCTTCTACGCCTATGCCCCTATCAAGATTTACCCCACATACTACCTTTGGGTAAAGAAAAGCTTTGACAACGGTGAAACCTGGACCGACGGAAAAATCCTTAACACACAAATAAACTCAAGAGGCTTCACGGGATTTTCACCCGGTGTCGGTATCTGCATTGAAAAAGACGGTAAGCAAAGAGTTATTTTTTCCGTTTACGACAACAACGAAGGACGTGAATACACAAGCGTTATTTACACCGACGACGGAGAAAACTGGCATCGCTCAGAAAAAGCAAAGCAGGTTGGTGCCGCAGGTAAAAGCTCCGAAAGTCAGTTTGTGCTTCTTAACAACGGTGTGCTGAGAATGTACTCAAGAAACATTGCGGGATATATAAGCTACACCGACTCAACAGACGGTGGCGAAACCTGGGGCAAATACACTTTGGACAAAGGACTTGGTTATTGCTCAAATTGTATGTTTTCCGTTATAAATTACAGTAAAACGATTGACGGTAAAAATGCAATAGTGGTTTCTTGCCCTTCAAAGAAAACAAGAAAACTCGGTGTTATAAAAATCGGTCTTTACGACAATAACAATAATGTTGAGTGGAAATACCGCAAAAAAGTAACGGACAGCTTAAATCCCTTCAGCTTCGTTTACTCCTGTATTACGGAGCTTCCCGACGGCAGTATAGCCGACCTTTACGAAAGCGACAAAGCAGAGTTCACATTAAAGGTTTACTCCCTTGACGAGCTAAAGGTTTATGAATCAGGCAAGCTTTCATTTATAGACGGTATCAAATCAAAAATTTATAATAAAACAAGGAAATAAAGGAACAACCGTTTCGAGGAAGCCCACTCGGAACGGTTGTTGTTTTTGTTAAAACAAAATATTGAATTATAGGAATATTAAAACAATTATGGCTAAAACACAAAACCGTCCAAAACACTTAAAGCTTCACTTTTTCCGGTGACTCAGAACCTTCTACTGTTTTTGGAATTTATACTTTGTCACAAAATCGCCACAATGCATTTACAAGATGTTTGCAGAATTCAAACATAGATATATAGCTTGTATAGTCTCTCGCCTTTATATGCGAGGAATTTTTCTTTACTGCTTCACACCCATATATTCTTCAAGGGTGAGCCCGCTTGATTTTATTGCCTTTGCTGCATCCACACCCACGTATCGCCAATGCCATGGCTCATAAGTAACTTTTGTTATATGTTGTTTATCCTTAGGATAACGCATAATAAAGCCGTAATTGGCGGCATTTTTCTGAAGCCATTTAAATTCTTTGGTATCTTCAAACCATTCATCAACGCAAACTATATCCATTGCGTAGCCTAAATTATGCTCGGAGCTTCCCGGGGGCATAATAATGGTTGCGGCTTTCACCTTTGCCTGAGCCGTTGAATAGCCTTGGTTTTTATAATACTGAACCTTTCGGTTATAATTTCGCTCCTGCAATTCATAGGAACGGTAACCCGAGCAAGGAGTAAGATATACCCCCTCCTTAGCTGCAGCTTTATACATTTTCTCATACTGAACGGCAACCTTTTTGTCAAGTCGTTCACCACTGCCGCATACATACACAAGGTCGGGTTCATAGTCGGAGGGTATACGGTAACCCGAGTTTACAACCGTAAGATTCCATTTCTCCTCATCAATTTTAATAACCGTCGGATTATTGATTGTACCCGGTCGCAGATACTTTGCATTTTTCCCGTACACGGTCTGACCATTTACACCCTTGAAACGTAAAACTACGCCTTGAGAATCGTATCCACTGAAATATCCGCCCGATACAGCCTTGACAGTATATCGATAACTTGTGTTTTTGATAACTTTTGTGTCAGTGTAAGATGTTCCTTTAACGGTACTGATAAGCTTCCATTTTTCGCCTGCACCGCGTTTATAAACCCTGTAAGAAGTTGCACCGGGAACCTTACTCCAGGTAAAAACAAGTTTTTTGGGATATGTAACAATCTTTTGAGTTACGGGCGACAAAATACATTTCACTAAAGAGCCTTCAGGGTAATAACCGCTGTAAACCTTACCGCAAACCGCTCTGACAGTATATCTGTAATACTTTGAGTTCGACACGTTTTTGTCTGTATAATTACACTCTTTAACAGTTTTTAGATATGACCAACCGTTTTCCCCGGAAGCACGACGATAAACACGGTAACCCGTTGCTCCATTTACCGCACCCCAGGTAACACTGATACTATCCTTTGTATTATTAGCCTTTATCTTTGCGGGAGATGACAAACGCTTTGTACTGATACCCGTTTTATCGTAACCGCCGTAACCCGCTTCATTAACGGAACGTACAGTATATCTGTAAGATGTACCGCTGACGGTTTTCTTGTCGGTGTAGGAGCAGGTTTTAACAGTACACAGGTATGTCCATCCGCGTTCGCCTGCAGCACGTCTGTAAACGCGGTAGCCGGTTGCATCATCGACACCTTCCCACATAAAAACCAAACCCGAGTTAGCATTTTTCAGACTTTTTATAACAGGAGCTAACGGTAAAGCAATAACCATTTCTTCAGTTGTCGGCTCGGTTGTATTTTCAATAATCGCCTCCGTTGAATCCTCCACGCTTTGCAACTGAGAGGTAAAGATATTATTATTTTCTTCAGCGGTGACAGGTAACACCAACCCTACCGCTGTAACAGCAACTAATACCAAAAACAAAGACAAAATCCTTTTCAAAATTCCACCGCCATTTAACAATATAGTAGTTTTTACCATTATACTACCATCAGACAAAAAATTAAAGTGGTTATTGAAAAGGATTTTTCTTATTTTTTTATTTTTCCACGATGGGTGGGGTTTAATATTTTACCAACTCTCGGCACAAGAAAATCAATCCACCAATGGAACCATCTGCCGATTAATATACATTTTAGTTTTTCACCAATTTTCTTTGCTTTCTCGTCGGTAGAGGGTATTGTTGACGGATACATTTTTATTTTTTTGCCTGAAAACTCAAACTTCAATACCCTTTGGGCAACCGCTACCAATGGTCTTATTTTTACAACAAGTGTATTGTCATTTTCCCAGAAAGCGTGCGACCTGACATTAAGATTCAGTTCGCCTATTCTAACATAGCCGTCGGATGCAGTGCCGTCCATATTAATTTGCAATTTGTTTTCGTGTCCGCCATCCTCGGTCCAGGACAGGTACAAACCCGCATCATTAAATTCAAAAGAAATATTATCCATATTTCCGCCACGTTCCTGAGCGAAGAAAATAACGGGCATAGGGAAAACACTGACGGGAAAACCTATCATATTTGCAAATTTACATCTGCGGATTTTATAGTTATTACCGGTTATTTGGGACTCAATTTCCGAACGTGGATTAACAGTTACGGATGTATCATCAGGCAATTTTACCGGTATTGTATTATCTGTATCATAGCTTTCTATAAACATATCGGGAACATATTTCCAGATAACGTCAAGGGTTTCCTGTAAATCCGAATGGTCGGAGGTCATAATGATACAGGCATCATAGTCCTTAAGTGATATAGCGTACTGACAGAAAACACCCTCGCAACGAAATGCATTTTCAACACCCGCGCATTTCCAGAAACCGCAACCATACCCCGCCTGACTGTCACGGTGCTTTTCAACAGTTGAATTATCGTGCAGTTGAGTAGTTGCCTCTTTAACCCAAGCCTCGGGGATAACCTGAACCCCATCATAAACGCCGTTGTTGTGATAGCAAAGAATTAATTTTGCAATGTCTTCGGTTTTGAGCATAAGCCCCCAACCGCCTGCCTCCACATCACCGGGTGCAGTTTCCCAGAAAGGAACATCAATACCGAGAGGCTTATAAAGTCGGTTGGTTAAATATTCAGTAATCGAAACCCCAAGCACCCTGACAAGCATGGCGGAGGCTATGTAGTAATTATCGTTTACATAACGCCAACCCTCACCGGGAGTAAATATCCACTTTGCTTTTACAAAGGTTTCAATCCATTTGTTAGTCTTCTCCCCTCTTATGGCGGTTTGTTTACCGGCGGTCATAGTGAGAAGATGGTGAATTGTCAGTTTCTCGAGGTTTTTATCTTTTTTATTTCTATATTCAGGGAAAACATCTACAAAACGTGTTTCCCTCGTAATAAGGCCCTCATCCAGAGCAAAACCGTAAGCAGTTGCCAGAAAGCTCTTACTTACAGAGTAAACCATATGGGGTGTATCGGAAGTCAAGGGTTTGCTCCAACCCTCACAAGCAACCTCCCCATTACGCAAAATCATAAGGCTATGCAGATTTATTCCAATAAGAGCCATCTCCTCGGTCATCTTAAGGACAACCGAGGAGTCAACACCTACTGATTCTGAATTTTTTGCTCGTGGAATAGATTTAGTATTATTTAAAATCATTATTCAAACTCGTCAAAATCTCTTATATGTTCGGATTCGTAATCTTTGTATATATCAACACTTCTGATATGCCAGTCTACGAAGCCATGTTCTTTTTCCATTCTGTCGGCAGTAACCTTCCATTTACGCGCAACATCAACTGTTTTTGCGAAAAGGTCCTCAACATTTTCAGGACTCTGTAAATCAGTTGACTTTGCACCTGACTCAAGAACCATTTTCTTAAGTGCTCCGGGGTTATCCATAACAGGACAGGGACGAAGCATATTATCCGAGAAGGGCTGACGAGCCTTGTAAGCCATAAAGATGGGACTCTTAAGAGCGTCGATAACATGTGTATCGGGGTCTTTGATATTAACGTTTGAGTAATGAGCAAATACGCAAGGCTCACAATCACCGTTTGCACTTATATGGAAATACTGTTTACCACCGGCAACGCAACCGCCAACATATTCGCCATCGTTGAAGAAGTCGATACAGAACAACTGTTTTACTTCATCAAAACGCCATTTTCGTACCTGATTATACATTGTTTCACGTTGTTCGGCAGTTGCCATAAGTTCGGGTGATGTACCGCAACCAACGGGAACGAAAGTAAAGAACCACGCGAAAATAACACCAAGTGAAATAAGGAAATCCGCATATTCGTCGGATGAAATAACATCCGCATTAAGTTTTGTATAGCAAAGTGAAGCACCAAAAGGAATACCGCGTTTTTTGAGTCTGCCCATAGCACTGATAACGGACTGGTATGTACCCTTACCACGACGCGCGTCGGTTGTTTCTTCATTACCCTCGATAGAGATAGTAAGGAACATATTACCAACTTCTTTAAGCTGGTCTGCAAATTCATCATCACAAAGAGTACCGTTCGTAAATGTAATGAAAAGACAGTCGGGATGTGCTTTACAAAGCTTAATAAGGTCATGCTTTCTGACAAGCGGTTCGCCGCCTGTGTAAAGGTATGTATATGTACCGAGAGCCTTACCTTCGGTAATTATCTTATTAAGTTCATCGTATGAAAGCTGAAGCTTGTTGCCGTACTGAGCAGCCCAACAGCCTGTACACTTAAGGTTACAAGCGGTTGTAATATCAATAAGGATTGCCCAAGGAATGTTACAATTATGCTCCTTCATAGAAGCAAGTCTGCGGTCGTAACTTTTAATAACCGTGTTAATTACCGGAGGAACAAGCTTAGCAACTATATCGGGGTCGGTATCCATTACAATTCTTTTTATGAATTTGGCATACTCATTAGTGGGGTCACTGAGTCTGTCGCCCACTTTTTCAAGTGCTTTGAGGTGGATATCCTCTTTAACCATCTTTTTACCCCAATCAATAAGTTTGAAAAGATTGGTATCATAATCTTTACGAACGTATTTAATTGCTTCTTTTACCGCTTTTTGTAAAGCTTTCTCTTTAAGACCCATAATATTTATCACCTTTCAAAAAAATCACTTAATAATTAATAGTTCATTGACCAAACTTCGGTTTGTTCACCGTCAAAGGTTACAGAACCGCTGATTCCGGCACCGTTACCCGAACCCTTTATGAGCAACGGAATATGATACTCGGCATAAGTTACATAACCCTGTGAATTAATATGAAGTTCAACAGCTGAACCCTTATAATTTATTTGTGCAGATTCGATTGTCAAAAAACTCAAATCAAAGCTTGCTACATCCAAATACCCTACCGCAGAAGCATTATGACGGGGAATATCGTGCATACCAACATTTTCTTCCACGATATTTATTTTAATAACATATTCATTATTAACCACATTTACGGATGCTGATTTCACACCGTCTTCACTTAAATTAAAACCATTTTTTTGAGGAAGTATCAAAGAAACTGTTTCACCCTCCGAATTAACTGCCTTACCGTTAGCGAAGTTCAAGGTTTCATCCACAGGCTTAACTACCCAACCTACCATCATATTGGCAACGCTCTGTACAATTGTTCCGCCCGTACACTCCGTAACCGTTGCATCGAAAGACTCTCGGTGATTAACGGTAACATTATTGCCGTATGCTTTTGTTTTATTAACCGCCTCAGTAGCTTTAGCCAAAATCTCAGCTCTTGACCATCCTGTTACATTTTCAAGAGTAGAAGCTTGAGAATTATTCTGAACAATATTTTGTGTACCGTTATCGGAATAATAGTTATCCGGATTTTTAACACTTATCGTGTTCCCATCGGAATTTTGTGTGATATTGGTGATACCTTCATGATAATAGATGTCTTGAAACTCGGAAGTAGCGTTTTCTGATGTCGGTTTATTGTAAACATAGAGTGTAGTGTCTTCTTCCTTAATACCGGAACCAATCTTATATACACCCACACCTAATACTGCAACCGTGAGGAGTGCGGCAACTTCAAGAACTATAATAATTGTTCTGTTGGTTTTTGATTGAAGCAACTTAGAAAAAAAGCCGTTTTTCACCGACACTCACACCTTTCACCTGAAGATTTTAAAAAATTGATGATAGCATCTTATTAAAAATATGTTAAAGTTTTGTTTACATCACGTATTTTCAAGTATTATTTTAAATTCACTACCAATATTAACGTGACTTGATACAAGTATTTCGCCGTCAAGCAATGACACGACCCTATCCACAAGAGCAAGACCTAATCCGTTACCCTCCTGAGAATGGGATGTATCACCCTGATAGAATTTATCAAAAATATGCTTGCAGGTTTCTTCGGTCATTCCGCAACCCGTATCTTTAATGGTGGCAATAACCACATTGCCCTGATTGGTCAATGACAAAGATATTTTACCTCCATCATCGGTGAATTTGACTGCATTTGAGAAAAGATTGTTCCACACAAGCTCAAGCAATACAGGGTCACTGTTAATTTCAACTTCGTCGAGATTAGCTTCTATTTCTATGTTTTTTTCACTAATCAAATCCTCAAGTGAAAGAATGCAAAAACGCATTTGCTCATCTAAAGAAAACTTTTCCTTACAGACTATTTCCTTGCTCTCAATTTTGTTTAGCTTCAGGATATTGGTTACGAGATTTGTAAGCTTATTTATCTGCTCCGAAATAAGCTTTATGTATTCACTGCGTTGCTCATCATTTATTCCGCTTGTCTGCAACAAATCCGCATACCCCTGAATTATACTCAAAGGCGTTTTTATTTCGTGAGAAACATCCGCAACAAAATCATCTTTAAGCTTTTCAATAGAAGCAAGCTCAGTAACCATCGTATTGAAGTCTTCTTTAAGAATATCAATTTCATTTTTACGTTTTTTATCTTTATATACATCGAGCCTTACGGAAAAATCACCTGCCGCAACCTTTTGCGCTGCCTTACAGATATTCTGCATTTTTATGGTCTGTCCCCTTGCTCTTATAATGTAAACCAACGCGCTTGAAATAAGGCATCCCAAAAGCAGATAACCTATAATTATTGTATATTTAACATAAGTCTTATACTCGTTCAATGCAATGTTATTGAAAATAGCAACAAGACCTGCACCATTAACAAGTATAATAAGAAAAACGGTATTAAACTCATAGAAAAAACTACGCCAGAAACTAAGTCGTTCGTCACGTTCGAAACGCTGTAACTTCATACAAGCATCACCGCCTTGTAACCAAGACCATGAACGGTTACAATTTCAACATCGTGACTTACGGAAAGCTTGCTACGGAGTTTTGTTATACAAACGTCAACAGTTCTCGGGGCACTTTCGGTTTCATAGCCCCAGAAATCGTTCATCAACTGAGTACGTGTAAAGGTACGTTTCGGATAAGAAAGAAGTTTAAATAAAATATTAAATTCTTTAACAGAAAGACCGATATTCTCCCCGTTCACGTAAGCGGCAGTTTCCGCGGAGTCAAGAACCAGGTTACCAACAACAATTTTCTTTTTGTTGGCAATATTTGCTCTTCTTAAAATAGCCTCAATTCTGAAAAGCATCTCTTTCATTTCAACAGGCTTTACTATGTAATCATCTATACCTAATTTATATCCCTTTTCTTTGGACTGCAAGTCCTCACGGGCAGTTAGGAAAAGAATCGGGATATCTTTGTTTATAAGACGCACTTGCTCAGCAAACTCGAAACCGTCCATATTTTTCATCATAATATCGGAAATTATCATATCAAAGGACATTTTTTCCATCTGGTCAAGAGCCTGTGCCGCGCTATGACAACCGACGGCGGTATAGCCGTTATTATTGAGGTACGAACAAACTACATTATTAAAATTAACATCATCTTCAACTATTAAAATATAAACCATATTGCAACCTCCTCAAAAAACTATAGCATCATTCTTGCATAACAATGTTAAGTTTTTGTTAAAAGTTACTTCGCCCCCGGTTTACTTATTAACGACATAATCAATGCGGAAACAATAGCAACGGTGATTCCCCCTGCCCCCGCCGTAAGAGGACCTGTCAATATACCCATCCAACCTTGTTCGGCGATAGCCTCGGCGGTGCCTTTAGCAAGGTTTGCGCCAAAGCCCAAAAGCGGGACTGTTGCACCTGAACCTGCGAATTTTTCAAGAGGTTCAAAGACACCTAATGCACCCAAGACCACACCCGTCACAACGAAAAGCACTAATATTCTACCGGGTGTAAGTTTAGTTTTATCTATTAAAATCTGACCTACAACGCAAATAAGTCCGCCCACAATAAAAGCTTTTAAAAAAATCAAAAAAAGCACCCCTCAAACTATGGTAAAAATAGTTTGAGAGGTTTTTTTAATAATATTCAATTATTCTGCAACGGTTTCGCTAACAAAATCTTCATCAAGGCAAGAACAGGAAACATAGTTATCCTCGTCGTAACCACCCTGAGGAGCAGTTTTAGCTTTAATTTTCTGAACAATGAAGTAGATAGCTGCTGCTACTGCTGCGATTGCTGCAACAATGCCGACGATTTTTAAAACTTTTTTCATTTTAAAATCCTCCCGAATATTTATTATGGAATAATTATACCACACACATGACAAAAGTCAAGTAACGCAATATTATTTTTCATTATTTTTTACATTTGG
>JAZNVE010000075.1:0-8163 GCA_045592665.1 Acutalibacteraceae bacterium | reverse complement strand
ATCGAAAGCGGTAAGTCTTCCTTTATGTATAATCAGAATTGCTTTACCTTGTCAAACCCTGCCGAGCAACCTGTTGCTCTCGCGTTATGTGTTGCTGAGGAACTCCTTAAAGGTAAGGGTGCTTACCGTGTTCACGGTGGTGGCTTTGCAGGAACTATTCAGGCTTTTGTACCCGTTGAGGAAACCGATGCATTTGTTAAAACTATGAGTAGTTTCTTAGGTGAAAATTCCTGTTACATACTTAAAGTAAGAAGCCACGGTGGCTGTGAAATATGATTAAAAAAGTAACGGATAATATAAATTTAAGCGGCGTTTCATCGCCGCTTTTACCGTTAATATACTGTGATTTTACTTTTAACTCGGGGGATACTGAGGGTGTCTATTTTCAGTATAATGAGAATGACGAAATAACCTCAGTTTTCTCTTTGAAAAACGGTTGTATTACACTCGCAAGAGTAAAAGATACCGATTTATCCGAATTGTCAATGTTTTTTGATTTTTTAGGAGTCGGTGAAATTATATCCGATTATCCCTTGGATGAATCTTTTGAGAAAATACCACTATTGGAAACCAACGCACGGTACGAAAATACTTCAGATGTTTCTTTTTTACTTGAAACATCTAAATTAAGTGAATATCTTGGGGTTTATAATCTGTTAAATGACTCCGAGGGTGAGTTTCCACGATGGTACAGTAATTTTTCAAAGAAGATTAATTATGATGTTGCCTGTGGTGTATATAAAGTTTGCGATGATTCAATTGTAAGTACTGTTACGGCAACGGCTATATATAATAAAACGGCTATAATATCGGGAGTTTTTACAAATCCTTTATACAGGGGAAAGGGTTACGCTTCCGAGTGCGTAAAAGCGGTTATAAACGAACTCTGTAAAAAGAATGTAGAGAAAGTTTTTCTTTGGTGCGAAGAAGATAAATTACCCTTTTATGAAAAATTGGGTTTTAAATTTTCGGGTCAAATATATTTGAGAAAGGTATAAGAAAATGTCTTTTTTTAACGTGAGCAATGAACTTCTGGCTTTGTCGGACAAGGCTATGCTCAAATGTGAAGCAAAGTTCAGAGAAATTGATAAAATTACCGAATATAATCAACAAAAGGTACTTAAAGCATTTATAAATAACGGCGTAAGTGACTCTCACTTTAATGTGTCCACGGGCTATGGTTACGGTGATAGGGGTAGAGAGGTCCTCGACGAAGTAACCGCCGAGATTTTCGGGGCAGAGGATGCAATTATACGTCATAGCTTCGCCAGTGGTACTCACACTCTTTGTGTAATGCTTTTTGGTGTGTTACGTCCCGGTGACAATGTGCTTTGTGTAACGGGTACACCCTATGATACCATCCATTCCGTAATTGGTCTGACGGGCGAGGGTATGGGCTCACTTAAGGATTTTGGCGTAAACTTTGAAATTGTAGAATTACTCGACGACGGCACAGTTGATTACGAAAGTATTAAAAACAAACTTTCTGAAAAAGAATACAAGGCGGTATATGTTCAACGTTCACGAGGTTATAGTTTAAGACCTACCCTTACCTCTGCAGATATCAAAAGAATTGTTAATACTGTAAAATGTAAAAGTAAAGCAATAGTTATGCTCGATAACTGCTATGGTGAATTTACCGAGTACGAAGACCCTTCAAGCCTCGGAGTTGACCTTTTTGCAGGTTCTCTGATTAAAAACCCCGGTGGCGGTATTGCTAAATGCGGTGGCTATATAGCGGGTAAAAAGGACCTTGTTGAGCTTTGCTCTTACCGAATGACAACACCCGGTGTCGGTCGTGAGGTTGGTGCAACCCTCGGGAATAACCGTGACATTTTTATGGGTCTTTTTAATGCACCCCACGTTACGGGAGAGGCTCTTAAAGTTGCGGTTTTCACCGCGGCACTTTTTGAGGAAATGGGCTACGAGGTATCACCCCGAAGTGATGAAGTCCGTGCAGATATAATACAGAGTATTAAACTCGGTAACAGTCAAAAACTCGTTGCATTTTGTCAGGGACTTCAGAGTGGTTCTGTTGTTGACAGTTACGTTGTACCCGAGCCTTGGGCGATGCCCGGCTATGATTCGGATGTTATTATGGCGGCAGGTGCATTTGCTAACGGTTCTTCAATCGAATTATCCGCAGACGCTCCCTTAAGAGAACCCTTTGCCGTATGGCTCCAGGGTGGACTTAATTTCCACAGTGCAAAAATCGGTGTGCTTTTAGGTGCACAACGTGTTCTTGATTTAGGGTAAATAATCTCTTTTGCGAGACAGTTAATTGCAAAAAGGTTTGGTACAGCCATAAGACCATTGCAAATATCCGCAAAGGTCCATACAAGCTTAGGTGAATTTACACCACCCATAAAAGCAAGAATTATATATAATAATCTGTAAAATTTAATATATTTGTTTCCGAACAGGTATTCAAAACTTTTTTCACCGTAAAAAGAGCATCCTACAAGGGACATAAATGCAAATACGGCGGTGAGTATTCCTATACCGCCCTTGCCTAAAAAGCCTACTGTAGAATAAGCTTGCGCCGAAAGCTCCGCACCAAAAAGATTGTTTTTGTTGTAGTCGGTTGCTATCAGCATTACTACGGCGGTTAAACTGCACATCAGTATTGTGTCGGTAAATACTTCGAGCATTGCCCACATACCTTGATTTTCGCCGTTTTTGTCTTTCGTCTGAGCGTGAATTATGGTGGATGAGCCGAGACCTGCTTCATTTGAAAATACGCCGCGAGATATTCCGTATCTTGCGGCTTTATACATACCAAAACCACTTACTGCCCTTAAAGTAAAAGCCTCGGATATAATCAGTTTTATACAAGGGATAATCTCTGTTTGGTATTTTACAAGTATTATTCCCGACAGGACAAAATAAAAAAGGCACATTAGTGGCACAACAAAGGTCTGTACCTTTGCAATACGTTTCATACCTCCAAGGATTATAATAAGGCATAATCCTGCACAAAAAATTGCGGTTATAAAGGGGGATATGCCAAAGCTACTGCTAAGTGCATCGGAAACGGAGTTGCTCTGGGTCATATTTCCCATACCCAAAACGGACATAAGACAGAAAAACGCATATACTTTAGCGAGCTTTTTCATTTTTAGACCGTTTTCAATATACGAAAAAGCACCGCAAACTTTGTCGTTACTGTATTTAATTCCGAGATAATTCTCGGAATACGCGGTCATCATACTGAAAAAAGCGGATATTATCATCCAAAAAACCGTACCCGGACCACCCGAAAATAAAGCCGTAGCAACACCCACTATATTACCCGTACCGATACAAGCTCCTAAAACTGAGCAAAAGGCAGAAAACTGAGAAATACCGCTTTTTTCATTACTCTTTTTAAACATTGAGCCCAAAGTGGATTTAAATATCTTAATAGGGTGAAGTTGTAAAAACCTGCTTTTTAAAGTGAATCTGAGTGCGGTGAAAATAAAGAAAATCAGCATTGGAGCACCCCAGACTACCGAACCAACCGCATCAAGAAAATTTTGCATATATTTAAACTCCGTTCTTTACTTTTTTGAAAAAAACTATATAATAATATATTGAATTTTTTTGAAAGATAGAAGTTTGTTATGGCTAATGATTTAACTAAAGGTAGCACAAGTAAAGTATTATTAAAATTTACTGTGCCATTATTTATAAGTGTTGTTTTTCAACAGATGTACAGTATTGCCGACAGTATGATTGCCGGTAAATTTGCGGGGGAGGATGCCCTTGCCGCAGTTGGTGCATCATATCCGATTACAAATATTTTTAACGCGGTAGCAATCGGTTGTAATATCGGTTGCAGTGTGGTAATTTCCCAACTTTTCGGTGCAAGACAGTATAAAAAGGTTAAAACTGCCGCATCAACATCATTGATTTCCGGTTTTGTTCTGAGTGGTGTTCTTGCTATTCTCGGAATACTATTTTCACCCACTCTTATGAAAGCAATAGATACACCGGATAATATTTTCAAAGATTCTGCACTTTATCTTGAAATTTACATAGGCGGTTTTATTTTTCTGTTTGTTTATAATATTGCAAACAGTGTTTTCACTGCCCTTGGCGATTCAAAAACACCATTGTATTTCCTGATTTTTTCTTCTGTTTTTAACGTGGTGTTGGATTATGTATTTGTACGATTCTTCGATATGGGAGTTTCGGGCGTTGCCTGGGCGACATTTATTGCACAGGGCGTTGCGGGGTTACTTGCTCTTTTTACACTATTAATGAATTTGAAAAAACTTGAAACAGATGGGAGAGCACCTTTGTTTTCCTTTGAACTTTTAAAAAAAGTTGCGGGAGTTTCAATACCCAGTGTTTTGCAACAAAGTTTTGTTTCTGTGGGCAACGTGTTTATACAAAGACTTATTAACGGTTTCGGTTCATCCGTAATTGCGGGTTATTCTGCCGCAATTAAACTGAATACATTTACGATTAACTCTCTTTGCACATTCGGTAACGGTGTGTCGGGTTTTACGGCACAAAATGTGGGTGCAGGTAAGTTTTCAAGAATTAAAGACGGTATGAAATACGGCTCTGTTATGGTTATAATAACGGGTTGTGTTTTTGCTACTACGTATTTGTTACTTAACGAACCTCTTATAAAAGCGTTTATGGATAGTAACGGAACTCTTGAGGCAATTGCTTCGGGAACAGCATTCCTTAAAACGGTTGCACCATTCTATTGCTTTATTGGTGTTAAACTTGTGGGTGACGGTATTCTCAGGGGAATGGGAAAAATGAAACTGTTTATGGTCGCAACTTTTACGGACCTTGTTTTACGAGTGGTTCTTGCGTTTGCTTTTTCGCCCTCTTGGGGATATCAGGGTATATGGTGGTCCTGGCCCATCGGATGGACTGTTGCCACGGTGCTCTCGTTGATTTTCTACTTTGTTGTAATGAAAAAGCAACAGAAAAAATACGAGATGTGATAAAATACACCAAATATGTTATCTTTTTAACAAAAAGTAATTGCTTTTTATAATAAATGTGATAAAATGAAATATGTATGATATAGCATTCAAGAAAGGATGAATTTAATGGACTACAAAATGGAATTAACCCCTGAACAACTTGCCATGCTCAACGGCGAACAGGGCGAAACAATGGCTAAGGTTGTAAAGACCCTCGTTATGTACGGTGAAGCTTTCGGCGCAACAAAGATGATTCCCGTTACAAGTGAAATGGGTCACCTTGTTACAAGCTTTGGTCTTAAGGTTATGACACCTGTTTATGACCTTATGCAGCAGCTTATTGATGCAGGTCTTTCTTCAAAACAGAAATTCTCTGTTGACCCCAAGCCTGTTGACCCCAAGGTACCTTCAAACTTTGCAAAGAACCTTGTATTCAACAAGTTTATGTACACTAAGCAGGATAGCTACGACGAACAGCTTAGAAAATTAGGTCTTGTAAGTGACGAGGCTTATACTTGTACTTGTTATATGAACGAGGTTGGTAACCTTCCCAAGAAAGGTGATATTCTTTCATGGGCAGAATCAAGTGCGGTTGTTTATGCTAACTCCGTTCTCGGTGCTCGTTGTAACCGTAACTCCGGTATTATCGAGCTCTTCGGTTCAATCGCAGGTTTCGTTCCTTACTTCGGTCTTGTTACTGATGAGGGTAGAAAAGCAACTTGGATTGTTGAAGTTAAATGTAAAAAGAAACCTGAGGCTCAGGTTCTCGGTTCTGCAATCGGTATGAAGGTTATGGAAGATGTTCCTTATGTTAAGGGTCTTACCGATTGGATTGGTACTGAACTTGATGACGATGCAAAAGCATATCTTAAAGACTTCGGTGCAGCTACTGCTTCTAACGGTGCAGTTGGTCTTTACCATATCGATGGTCTTACTCCTGAAGCAGTTGAAATGGGCGAAAGCCTTATTGCCGAGGGTGCACAGGTTTACGTTATCGACGACGCAGAACTTGAAAGAGTTAAGAATTCCTATCCCGTTATGTGGAAGAAGCCCGACAAAGCTCCTCAGCTTTGCTTCGTAGGTTGTCCTCATCTTTCACTTCAGCAGCTTAAAGAATGGACTGACAATGTTTGCGAAGGCCTTAAAAAGAGCGGCAGAAAGAAAGTTACTATCCCCACAGTATTTACAGCAGCTCCCGCAGTTTGCGAAGAATTCAATAAAACAGAGTATGCAGCTAAGCTTGCTAAAACAGGCGTAACTCTCAGTTATATTTGTCCTCTTATGTATATGAATAACCCCTTAGCAAAAATGGGTAGAGTTATTACAAACTCCAACAAACTTCGTACATACACAACATCTCGCTACTACACAAGCGAAGAGATTCTTGACATAATCACAAAGGGGGCAAAATAAAATGAAAACATTTAAAGGTCGTCCCGTAGTACCGGGCACAGTAGAAGCAACTGCTCTCGTTTCACACGGCGGTTTCAACACACTTGCATCTTTCCAGACTGCACTTCAGTTTGATAAACCCGAGGATAAAACTGCAAAATGCGGTGACCAGAACAATGCGGATATTTTTGAAAAACCCATGGGCGGTTCTGCACTTTGTCTTCCTCAGACAATCGGTTCAACAACCGGTGGTATGGTTCTTTACTGCGCAAAGGTTATGGAAAAAAGCCCTGCTTGTATGCTTTTCTCAGAGCATATCGACTCACTTGCAGCCGCAGGTTGTATTCTCGGTTCTGTATGGACTGATACTCCCATGCCCACAGTTGACTGTCTCGGTGAAGAATTCCTTAATACCGTAAAAACAGGCGATAAGATTAAAGTTTACGAAGACGGTACAGTAGAAATTCTCTAATGAATTTGCGAATTTGCGAGTTTGCTCACACTCGCAGTACTCTATTTTGATTCAACAGAAAAGAACCCTCTGACGAGGGTTCTTTTTTATTTTCCTTTTCTGTATTCATTCGGTGTCTTGCCCGTATATTTTTTGAAAATCTTGGTAAAATAGTTTACGTCAAGTATTCCGCAATTCTGGGCAATTTGTTGTACCTGAAGATTTGACGAGAGCAATAATTGTTTAGCCTTTTCGGTACGGTGTTTGTTTACATACTCTGTTAGGGGCATACCGATTTCTTTTTTAAATAGTGTTGACAGATAACTTGGGGTTACACCCAAAGTAGCAGAAAGGTTTTTTAAACTCAGGTCGGCAGTGATATCCGCATCAATGTGCAAAATTGCTTTTTGTATTAATAAAGAGTAATTTTTGCTGGAGTGTTTGTTAACGAGTCGACAGTATTTTTTTACCATATAGTAAAATAACTCGTCAATTTCATCCATACTTTCAATTGCTTCAATTTTATGAGCGAAGTAAGAGGAAACACTATCGATATACAGTATATGCACCGAACCCTGTTCCGCGGCTTTTCTCAATAGGGTGTTTAGGATTATCATAAAGTTTTTGGCATTTCTCAAGGGGTCGGGGATACGGGTTTCTAAAGATGCACTGGGTTTGATATTTGCAAAAATCATCTCCGCTTTATGGAGTAACCCTTGTGATACCGCATCAATAAGGGTGTTTTCTGCCTTATAACGTCTTTCGAGCATTTGTATTGTCATCCAAGGGTCGTCGCTTTTATCATTAGCGGTGTTTTTATTATAAAATGAACTATCGGATAATTGTGATATGGTTTGAACTTTTATTTTGAAGTTTTCAAGTGCACCGTAAAGTGTTTCGCACAGACAGTTTACAAAGGTCATAACCATACCGTCGTCATATAAATAGGGGACTACTGAGAAAAAGCTTTGTATTTGCTTTTCGATGTCTTTGGAAACACCGTATTCAATAGTTTTTTCTGCGATACTTTCCTTTGTTATAACCTTTTTGGTATAAGGACCTACGATTAACACAGAATTATCTTGTGTTTCGGGTAAAGGTATGAAAATATAATTACAGAAAAACGGGTCAACTATTTTATATACAACACCGGGTTCGGTTTTGATATTAAAAAGTTCTTCGTAATCCTTATTTAAATTTAAATACTCACGTATACCCATATCAATTTTTGAGGGTAAGTCTTTTTGATTTACTATTGTGGTTTGAATTTTGTTCCTTTCAATAACTTTTATGAAAAAATCTAATTCTTTTTTATAAAACATAATATACTCCTCAACTAATATTTACCATATTAACCATATTATCGTATAATTTTTATGAAATATCAATATT